>CALMIQ010000280.1 GCA_937863965.1 uncultured Micropruina sp. | reverse complement strand
CAGACCCTAGTGCGCCGCCCGGACAGTCCACCAGTGCTCACCCGCGGACGCCGCCCCGGTTCCGGTCACGCCGGTCCACCCGACGGTCGGCGCGGACGGGGTGGTCCGGGTCAGCCCCGGTGGGTCTGCACGAAGTCGATGAACTCGGGCGCGGCCAGGGAACACACCGCCAGCACCGCGCGGTCGGCGATCGTCGCCAGGACCACCGGGTCGGTGTTGACCGCGACGAACGCCGCGTCCGCGGCCTCGGCCGCGACGGCGTCCAGGGCGGTGTCGCCCAGCACCACCAGCGGGCCGCCGCCGGCGAGCGCGCGCGCCCGGCGTCCGAGCTCGGCCCGGTCGCTGACGTAGGCGCCCGAGGCGAAGCACTCCCAGTCGATGGCGTCCAGATCGAAACCGGACGTGCTCAGCTTGGTCCGCGCCCGCAGCGGGCTGTTGCCGGTCAGCAGCCCGTTGCGCCAGCCCGCCTGCCGGGTCAGTTGCAGCGCCTCACGGGCCCCCGGAACCGGATCGCGCGGCGTGTGTCCGTAGAACTCCTCCGACAGCCGGTCGAGGGCCGTGAGGTATTCCTCCACGCGGGTGTGTGGCTGACCGGACGCCGCCAGGTGCACCTCGGCCAGCTTCCGGTCGGTGAAGCCTTCGCGGGGACCCTCTGGCTCGATCGGCTGGACGCCGAGCGCCGCCACCGCCTCGGAGAACAGGTCGGCGCGCCCCTTGGGGCTCTCCACCAGGGTTCCGTCGATGTCCCAGAAGGCTGTGATCACACCGCGCACCCTACGTGCTCACGACGCGGGAGGGTTGCCCCCGCCCAGGCTCTGAACCAGGTCGACGGTGAGCTCGTCGAGGTGCTGTAGCACCACACTGGCCCGCGCCAGCACGTCGGCGGGCGGAGGCAGGAACGGACGCGGGATGGCCACCACCGGCATCCCGGCGTTCAGACCGGCCAGGATGCCGTTGCCGGAGTCCTCGATCACGACCGTCCGGGCCGGTGCCGCGTTCAGCTGCTCCGCGACCCAGCAGAAGGCGTCGGGCGCGGGCTTGCCGCGCGCCGTCCCCTCTTCGGTGGACCGGACGACGGTGATCAGGTCGCGGACGCCGAGCGCGGTCAGCGCGTGTTCGATCAGGACGCGCGGCGACGACGACGCCACCCCGAGCGGCCAGTGCTCGGCCAGCCGGACCACCGCCTCGCGGGCGCCGGGCAGCACCGGCAGGTCGCGGTCGTAGCGCTCCAGCAGGGCGTCGATGGTGCGCCGGGCGGCGATCGCCGGGGTGGCGCCGAGGCCGACCACGTCGGACATGTAGGCCGACCATTCGGGGGTGCTCATCCCCATCATCGCCCGGCTGGCGGACTCGGGCCACTCCATGCCGTCCTCGGCGGCCAGGTCGTGGCGCACCTCGTCCCAGACCCGTTCGGTGTCGGTGAGCGTGCCGTCCAGGTCGAAGATCACAGCCTGTGTCATGCCGGCCATCCTGTCAGTCGGTGGCGCATCGGTTCAGGCGATGCCGCGGAGCCGCACCGACAGGCAGGTCACGCACCCCTCGAGCTTCTCGAACTCGCTGATGTCCACCGGCACCGGGGTGTAGCCGCGCTCGGCCAGCACCGCGGCGGTCTTCGGCGCGGACGCCGAGATCAGCAGCCGACCCTCGTTGAGCAGGACGACGTGGGCGCCGTCCGGCTCGGGCACCTCCAGGTACTTCGGAAAGAAGTCGGGGTCGTCGACGAAGGACGGATGGCCCAGCACGGTGCCGTCGGGCAGCGCCGTCACCGCCGACTTCAGGTGCAGCACCTTGGTGATCGGCACCTCGACCACCCGCGCGCCCAGCGGCTCGAGGGCAGCGGCCAGCTGCCGGGCGCCCTCGCTGTTGGTGCGGTCGCCGATGCCCACCCACACGGTGCGGTCGTGCTTGAGGACGTCGCCGCCGTCCAGCGTGCCGGGCGAGGTGATCCGGGCGATCCGGTAGCCCAGGCTGCGCACCGCCAGCTCGGCGCCGGGGATCTCCGGCCGTCGCTCGGACGCCCCGGGGTGCGCGATCACCGCCACATCGGCGTAGGTCACCATCGTGTCCTCGATGAACACACCGTCGGGACAGTCGTCCACGGGTGGCGCCTCGATGGTCTCCCAGCCGTTGTCGTGCAGGGCCGCCCGGTAGCCCTCCCATTGCCGGAGTGCCCGCCCGACGTCGATCGGCTGGCGGGAGAGGTGGGTGAGCAGCCCTTCGGCCAACCGGGAAGAAGGGCGACGCACGAGAGCTCGCTGTTGATGCACGGGCCAAGTGTGGCCTGTGTCGCACGTACGTGCAGGACGCCGCGCCGTCGGTGGACAACCGTGCGACCCTCTCGGCGGGCGGACCGCGCCATTTCATCGCTCGCGCATGGCTGTGTGGGCGGCTGGGGTGCCCGGTGTCGGTGACAACCTGCGGAGCGCGCCCAGGAACAGGCGGAATTCAGCATCGACTGCCGTGCCGAGAGCCGCCCGTTCGCTTCGTCCGCTCCGGAGTGCGGCCGGCGAATCCCGCCCGCTGGGCCGGTGGCGGGCCTGTTCGGTGGCCGTTCCCTGGGTGCCGCGGCGGCACCGGCGGACCCGCGGTGACCTCCGCCGGCCAGCACTAGCATCGACCCATGCGTGACCTGGTGAACCTCGCGGTCGACATGACCCGCGAGATTCCGGCTCCGGTCGGCCGGGCGCTCCAGTTCGTGGCGCGCATCGGTGACCGGGAGCCGCCGGTGGAGACCACCATCGTTTCGCCGGAGCCCGCGGAGGGTCTGCTGGTCTACTTCCCGGGCTTCAACACCCCGCTGGGCCCCTGGGAGACGGCCAAGTGCCGGATGCTGGCCGCCGCCTTCGGTGAGCCCGTGCTGCTGACCGAGATCCCCGGGATGAGCCGTTTCGGCGACGCGCTGCCCCGGCCGGTGCGCAAGAGCATGCTGCGCGGCGACATCGACGCCTGGGCCGAGCTGATGGTCGACTATCAGTTAGCGGCGTTGGAGGCGATCGGACGCCCCCGGCCGGCCACGGTCGACCTGATCGGCTACTCGACCGGTTGCTCGCTGGCTGTCGCCGCCCTGCGGCGCTGGCGCGCGGTGGCCGACGTCCGCTCCACGACGCTGGTCGAACCGGTGGCGACCCTGTCGCGCAGCCTGCTGAAACTCGAGATGCACAACCTCGCCGACGTCCTGCGCCAGCCGGCCAGCTACGCCACCAACCACGCCCACGACTGGGTGATGGACGCCCGGCGCCGGCAGCTGCGCGAACCCTGGGTGCGCTACGGCCCGGTCGACCTGGTGGCGATCGCCCAGGTGCTTGCCCAGCCGCATCTGCCCGGCGAGCTGCCGCTGGACGGATCGATGACGATCAACCTGGTCCGCGGCGCCCGCAGCGATCTGTGCCACGCGGAGTCCTTCCGGGCCCTGCACGAGGCCTGCCCGGCGCGCGGGATCACGGTCGAGGTGGCCGGCTTGGGGCACCCGCTGTGGCATTCCTTCCCGTTGCTGGACGCCCTGGTTCCGCTCCTGGGCGACGCGGTCCGGGAGGGCGGCGGCCCGGACCTGCAGGTCCCCGGTCGGCACGGTGCCGATCAGCAGGGTGCCGGTCAGCGGGGCGGCGGTCGGGATGGTGCCGGTCAGCAGGGCGGCGGCAGGGTGATCGAACCGTCCTCGCCGCGGTAGCCGATGGCGATCCGTTCGACCAGGCCCGCGCCGTTGACCACGTAGGCGATGTACTGCCCGGGGGTGGTCAGCGCCCACTGGTTGATGGTCATTCCGGCGTCGGTCATCACGGTCGGCCGGAGTTCGTCACCATAGATCTGCTGCAGGTTGTCCAGCGGCGTCCCCACCCGCACGCCGCGGCCGCTCGGGAAGGCGCCGCTGCGAATGTCGATGGCGCTCACCCGATCGCCGGTCGAATACACCCGGACGGCGCCCAGCAGCTCGGTCGGGGAGTGCGCGTCGCAGGCACTCGGGACCGGTTGCAGCACGCCGAGCTGTGCCGCATCCGCCGAAGCCAGGCCCAGGGTGACCGGACCCAACCCGTCGATGATGAAGGTCCAGCCCAGCCGGTTGGCCGCGTCGTTGAGGGTGCTGCTGGGACTCGGGGTCGGCGTCGGCGTGGGAGTGGGCGTCGGGGTCGGAGTGGGCGTCGGCGTGGGTGTCGGGGTCGGGGTCGGACGGGGCGACGTCCGGGTGGGCGAGGCGGACGGCGTCGGTGTCGGAACCTCGGACGGCGTCGGGACGGCGATCGTGCTGCGCACCGGGATCGCCCGGGTCGGATCCCCGGACTCGCGAACCAGGAAGAACCAGGCCAGGAACAGCACGATCGTGCCCACCATCGCACCCAGGGCCACCGCGCGGCCGACCCCGCCGTCCGGACTCGGACGCCCTGGCGCGGACGCCGGGCTCCCGGCCGACCCGGATCCGCCGGGAGCACCGCCGCGGGCGGTCGTTCCGGTGGATGTCGGGGAGCCGCTCGGCGGCGCGGCCGCAGGACTGCGAACGGGAACTGGTGCCGGAACGGGGGTTGGTGCCGGAACGGGAGCGGGCGTCCGAGCGGCGGTCGGTGCCGCCGCGGGGGAGGACGGCCGAGCGATCGCGGCTGCCGGGTCCGGCGAGGATGGGGACGGCGTCGCCGGCGACCCGGCGTCCCGGCTCGAGGTCTCTCGATTCGATCCGTTCCCGCCCGGCGCGTCCGGATGCGATGAATCCCGGCCCGTCCCGGACTCGCCCCCGGCGGACCCGCTCGTCCCGGACTGGCGCTCGGCGGACCCGCTCGTCCCGGACTGGCCCTCGGCGGACGCGTCCGTCCCGGACCCACCCGTCCCCGACTCGCCCGCGCCCGACCTGCCCGACCCGGACTCGCCCGCGCCGCCCGTGCCCGTCCCGGACCCGCCGGCGGCGCGCGTCGCGTCCGACGCCCAGGAACTCTGGCCGCGGTAGCTCAGGCCCGCGTCGGTGTCGCTCTGCGGGTCGAAGATCCAGCCGCCGTCGGCCTCGGTATCCTCACCCCACAGATTGGTGTCCTCGTCGGAGTCGTCGGGACGATCGGTCGGCAACCCTCTCCTCCTTCGTCGTGGACCCGCGCGGGACGAACTGCGCGCAGTGAATCTGCCGTCCTCCAATCTGACACGCCACGCCAGTGGAACAGTGGAGGCGGGCGTCCGAGGAAGTCGGTGCGCGGCAGGGAATACTCCACCACGGAACATAGTTGAGTGGAGTGCGCTCAACTCTACGATTGAGCGTGCTAGGCTCAACGACATCGGCCGGCGAGTGCCGGCACACAGGAACATCAACCACTGGAGGAACAACCAATGGCTCGTGCAGTAGGCATCGACCTCGGCACCACCAACTCGGTCATCGCCGTCCTCGAGGGCGGCGAGCCCACCGTCATCCCCAACGCCGAGGGCTCCCGCACGACGCCCTCGGTGGTCGCCTTCACCAAGACCGGTGAGGTGCTGGTCGGCGAGGTCGCCAAGCGTCAGGCCGTGACCAACGTCGACCGCACCATCCGCTCGGTGAAGCGACACATGGGTACCACCTGGTCCGTCGACATCGACGGCAAGAAGTACACCGCGCAAGAGATCAGCGCCCGCATCCTGCAGAAGCTGAAGCGGGACGCCGAGGCGTACCTGGGCGAGCCGGTCACCCACGCCGTGATCACCGTCCCCGCCTACTTCTCCGACGCCGAGCGGCAGGCCACCAAGGAGGCCGGTGAGATCGCCGGCCTGGCCGTCGACCGGATCATCAACGAGCCGACCGCGGCGGCCCTGGCCTACGGCCTGGACAAGGGCCACGTCGAGCAGACCGTGCTGGTCTTCGACCTCGGCGGCGGCACCTTCGACGTGTCGCTGCTCGAGATCGCCGACGGCGTCTTCGAGGTGAAGGCCACCAAGGGCGACAACCGGCTGGGCGGCGACGACTGGGATCAGCGCATCGTCGACTGGCTGGTCAAGCAGTTCAAGAACGCCAACGGCATCGACCTGAGCAAGGACAAGATGGCCCGGCAGCGACTGCAGGAGGCCGCCGAGCGCGCCAAGATCGAGCTGTCCTCCACCCAGGAGACCTCGATCAACCTGCCCTACATCACCGCCGGCGCCGACGGCCCGCTGCACCTGGACGAGAAGCTCACCCGGGCCGAGTTCCAGCGGATGACGCAGGACCTGCTCGACCGCTGCCGTTCGCCGTTCAACGCGGTGATCTCGGACGCCAACACCTCGGTCGGCAAGATCGACCACGTCATCCTGGTCGGCGGCTCCACCCGGATGCCGGCCGTGGTCGACCTGGTCAAGGAGCTGACCGGCGGCAAGGAGCCCAACAAGAGCGTCAACCCGGACGAGGTCGTGGCGCTGGGCGCCGCGCTGCAGGCCGGTGTGCTGAAGGGCGAGGTGAAGGACGTCCTGCTGCTCGACGTCACCCCGCTGAGCCTCGGCATCGAGACCAAGGGCGGCGTGATGACCAAGATCATCGAGCGCAACACCACCATCCCGACCAAGCGGTCGGAGGTGTTCACCACCGCCGAGGACAACCAGCCGTCGGTGATGATCCAGGTGTACCAGGGCGAGCGTGACTTCGCCCGCGACAACAAGTCGCTGGGCAACTTCGAGCTCACCGGCCTGATGCCGGCGCCGCGCAACGTGCCGCAGATCGAGGTCACCTTCGACATCGACGCCAACGGCATCGTGCACGTCCACGCCAAGGACCTGGCCACCGGCAAGGAGCAGTCCATGACGGTGACCGGCGGTTCGGCGCTGGGCAAGGACGACATCGACCGCATGGTCAAGGACGCCGAATCGCACGCCGAGGAGGACCGCAAGCGGCGCGAGGCCGTCGAGATGCGCAACGAGGCGGACGCCCTGGCGTTCCGCACCGAGAAGCTCATCGCCGACAACGCCGACTCGATCACCGACGACGTCAAGGCTCCCGTCGAGGAGTCGCTGGCCAAGCTGAAGGAGGCCCTGGCCGGCGACGACAACGATGCGGTCAAGACCGCGATGGACGACCTGAACACCAAGGCCTCGGCCATGGGCCAGGCGATGTACGCCGCCGCCCAGGCCAAGCAGGCCAGCGAGGCCCAGGCGTCGGCGTCCGAGAGCCAGGACGCGCCGTCGGCGAACGCCGATGACGACGTCGTGGACGCCGAGATCGTCGAAGATGAGGACAACGACAAGAAGTGAGGCCGTCGGCCGGCCCGCGGGTGAGGGCACCCGCGGGTCCGGCCGCGCTCGAAGGAGAATCTGTGAGCAAGCACGAGCAGCAGCACCCAGCCGAGCCGACCTCGCCGGAGGAGGCCCCGGAGGCGTCCGAGCCCGCGGCGGGTGAGCCGGCGGCCCAGCCCGCGGCGTCCGCCGACGAACCGGTGGCGGCGGCCAAGATCGCCGAACTGGAGGAACTGGTCGCCGAACGCACCCTCGACCTGCAGCGGCTGCAGGCCGAATACGCCAACTACAAGAAGCGCGTCGACCGCGATCGCGCCCTGGCCCGTCAGGGCGGCATCGAGTCGGTCGTGCTCGACCTGCTCCCGGTGCTGGACAGCATCGAGGCGGCCCGCGAGCACGACGAGCTGACCGGCGGCTTCAAGCTGGTCGCCGAGGAACTGGAGCGGCTCACCGCCAAGTACGGCCTGACCGTCTACGGCGAGGTCGGCGAGCCGTTCGACCCGAACGTCCACGACGCGCTGATGCAGGTGCCGATGGCAGGGGTCGAGGTGACCACGGTCTCGGCGGTCATGCAGAAGGGCGTCCGCCTGAACGATCGCGTGCTGCGGCCCGCGCGCGTGGGCGTCGCCGAGCCGGAATGAGGCGACGACGGGCACTATTGACCAACGACGACCGCGCGGCACGACCCCGCGACGGTCGACGGAGAACCTGAAAGGAGGCGTCAGCACATGAGCACCAAGGACTGGCTCGAGAAGGACTACTACAAGGTCCTCGGCGTCTCCTCCGACGCCAAGCCGGACGAGATCAAGAAGGCCTTCCGCAAGCTGGCCCGGGAGAATCACCCCGACCAGAACCAGAACAACCCGGCCGCCGAGCAGCGGTTCAAGGACATCTCCGAGGCGCACTCGGTGCTGTCCGACGAGAAGAAGCGCAAGGAGTACGACGAGGCCCGCAGCCTCTTCGGCGGTGGCGGCTTCCGGTTCCCCGGGGGCGGCCAGGGGCCGTCCATGGAGGACCTGTTCCGCAACGCCGGCGGATCCGGTGCGGGCGGCAACAACATCTCCGACCTTTTCGGCAACCTGTTCGGCGGCACGTCGAGCCGGCGCACCACCACGACCCGTGGCCCGCGCCGCGGGCAGGACATCGAGGGCGAGGCGACGATCGACTTCACCGACGCCGTCTCGGGCGTGACCGTGACCATGCAGACCGTCTCGGACGAGGCCTGCGCGGCCTGCTCGGGCACCGGTGCCAAGTCGGGCACCCTGCCCAAGGTGTGCCCCACCTGCCAGGGCAGCGGCATGCAGACCTCGACCAGCGGCGGCGTCTTCGCCGTCAGCGAGCCCTGCCACGACTGCCGTGGCCGGGGCCTGATCGTCGAGGAGCCCTGCCCGGTCTGTGCCGGGTCCGGACGCGGCCGGTCGACCAAGTCGATGCAGGTGCGGATTCCCGCCGGGGTGACCGACGGGCAGAAGATCCGGATCAAGGGCAAGGGCGGTGCCGGCGAGAACGGCGGCGCGCCCGGCGACCTGTACGTGCTGGTGCACGTCCGGCCGCACAAGCTGTTCGGCCGCAAGGGCGACAACATCACCCTGACCGTGCCGGTGACCTTCACCGAGGCGGCGCTGGGAGCCGACATCTCGGTGCCGACGCTGTCCGGCCAGCGGGTCACCCTGAAGATCGGTCCCGGGACGCCCAACGGCCGCACCTTCCGCGTCCGCGGCAAGGGCGTGCACAAGGCCGACGGCAGCACGGGCGACCTGCTGGTCACCGTGGAGGTGCAGGTGCCGAACGCCCTCAACGACACCGCCAAGGAGGCGCTGGAGAGCTTCGCCGCAGCCGTGGGCGATGCCGATCCGCGGGCCTCGCTGTACGGGGCCTGAGATGACCACCGGCCCGTCCGACTTCCTGCCGCAGCGGATCGACTCCGATGCGCCGGTGTTCGTGATCTCGGTGGCCGCTCAGCTGGCCGAGATGCACCCGCAGACGCTGCGCGGGTACGACCGGGTCGGGCTGGTGGTGCCGAAGCGGGCCCGTGGCCGCGGCCGCCGCTACTCGCTGCGCGACATCGCCAAGCTGCGGCACATCCAGCACCTGTCGCAACGCGAGGGGATCAACCTGGAGGGCATCCGCCGGATCCTCGCCCTGGAAGACGAACTGGACGCCCTGCGCGGCCAACTCGCCCGGGTCGCCGACCTGGTGGCCGCCCTGCAGGACGAGCCGCGGGCGTCCCGGGTGTTCACCGCGGCCTCCGCCGGCGACGTCCATCTCGGACGCCGGCCGGCCCGCCGCCCGACCCTCGCGCTGCCCGGGCGTCCGCCACTGCCGCGCACCGACGCGGTCGGCCCGGACGCCAGCTGACCTCCATCCGTCATCCCGGGCTTGCCCCGGGATCTCGTGTCCAGTGGTGGGATTCCGGTTTCGCCGGGATGGCCAGCCGGAGGCGCGGCGAACTGCCTGATGACGAGGGCGTTCAGGCCTGACGCGCGCGGCGGGCAGCGATGAACGAGCGGACGCCGACGGCGAGGTAGACGACCAGGGCGACGAACATGACCAGGCTGGCCCAGATGGCGGCCGGGCGTTCGGCGGTGCCGGCGAACAGCTGGCCGACCTTCGCGACGTTCATCACCGATCCCAGCGCGCCGAGCAGGGCGACCGCGAGCGCGCCGTGGATCGCGTGCCGGTGCAGACGGGGGTTGCGGGCCAGCCAGCCGGCGGCCAGCAGCAGGACGCCGACCGCGCTGGGAATCATCGCGGTCAGGCTGACGCCGCCCGTGGCCACATAGGCGATCACCCCGGTGAGGGTGAGCAGCGCTCCGATGGCCAGGGTGAGCTTCGTGATCAAGGCTTTCGTCCTCTCGTCGGTGAGACGATCGTCTCACGAGCCGCCTGGCAGCACGGCACCGGCGGAGCGTATGAGATGGCCACCCACGTCCGCCCGGCCACCCACGTCCGCCCGGTCACTCACCTCCGCCCGGTCGCTCGCGTCCGCCCGGCCCCACTCACGTCCCGGCCACTCACGTCATCCCGGCGAACGCCGGGATCTCGAGGACGTCGGACCACGGTGTCATCTGCGCCGGACCTTGCGCGGTCACGTCGGACAACCGGCCGGCTCGTTCGGTGTGATCGACGGGACTTCGCCGCCGTGCGCGTCGGGCCGGCAGGATGAGGGCGGTGTGCCAATCACTGCCACCCCTACCGCCAGCGCCCGTCCGCGAGAGTTGTCCATAGGAGGGTCGAGGCAGCCGAATTGATACCGATCAGCTCGGTCGAGCCGTCGGCGCCGAGCCGTTCGTGGCGACCACAGCCCCCGCACATCACGGAACGAGGGCGACGGACCACAGCGCACCGAGCCCGTCCGGTCGCGGGGCACGACGAGGCCCGGCCCGGAACTGTCCGAGGCCCGCGGCATCCTTGAGACATGACGCACACCAGGCACTCGATCATCCCGCCGTACCTGCTGCGCAGGCTGGCCGACTCGGCCGAACCCGAGGTGGCGCAACCGGCGGCGCGCACCCTGCTGGCCGACCAGGGCTTCCGCGCCGACCGGGGTGGTCTTCGCCCGGTTCCGGCGCGGCCGTCCATGATCGCCGACGACGTCGCGGTCAACCGTGAGATCAGCAGCGCCAACAACGCCGAGCGGCTGCCGGGCACGGTGGTGCGTCGCGAGGGCGAGCCGGCGACCGGCGACCCGGCCGCGGACGAGGCCTACGACGGCTTCGGCGCCACTTGGACGCTGTTCCACGAGGTCTACGGGCGCAACTCCATCGACGGCGCGGGCATGCTGCTGAGGGGCACCGTCCACTACGGCCGGAGCTACGACAACGCCTTCTGGGACGGCACCCGGATGGTGTTCGGCGACGGCGACGGGAAGATCTTCGCCCGGTTCACCGCGAGCCTCGAGGTGATCGGTCACGAGTTGACCCACGGGGTCACCGAGCGCACGGCCGGCCTGGTGTACTCCGGTCAGCCCGGGGCACTGAACGAGCACGTCTCCGACGTGTTCGGCGTGCTGGTCAAGCAGCGGCAACTCGGGCAGACCGCCGCGGACGCCGACTGGCTGATCGGCGCCGACCTGCTGCTTCCTGGGGTACAGGGCGTCGCGCTGCGCAGCATGATCGCTCCCGGCACCGCCTACGACGACCCCCGGCTCGGCAAGGACCCGCAGCCCGACCACATGGATCGGTTCGTCGACACCACCGACGATCACGGCGGCGTCCACATCAACTCGGGCATCCCCAACCGGGCGTTCGCGCTGGCGGCGCGGGCCATCGGAGGCCAGGCCTGGGTCGCCGCCGGCCAGGTCTGGTACGACGTGCTCACCGGGGGCGGCCTGACCACCCGTGCCGACTTCGCCGCCTTCGCCGGGCTCACCATCGAGGCCGCGAAGACCCGGTTCGGCGACGGCAGCAGCGAGCACACCGCGATCGCGGACGCCTGGGCGCAGGTGGGCGTGACCCCGGCGAGCCGGGTCGAGCCGGCCCCGGCGACTCCGGCCGAGCCGGCTCCGGCGAGCCCGCTGCCGGTGCCCGGCGACGCCGACCTGCTGCTGCGCCGCACCGGTGGCGTGACCGGAATGGTGCGCGAGCGCCGCACCTGCTTCGACGACCTGCCGGCCAGGGACGCCCGGCGTTGGGGCAGGCTGCTGACCTCGGACGCCCTGACCGGGATCGCCGGGGGCGGCCCGATCGCCGACGGCTACTGCTACCGGGTGGCCTGCGAGGCGCTGTCGGTCGACGTCACAGTCGGCGAGCAGGATCTCAGCGAATCCCAGCGGCGACTGTTTCAACGCACGCTGCTGGCCGAGGACGAGTAAGGGGAACCGTCGAATGCCCGGCCCGGCCGGCGGGACGGCCCGGCCGCGTGGCCGACACCCCGCCGCGAGGCCGGCGGGCGGGGGTGGGTCGCCAGGCCGGACTGGCCGCGGGCGGGCGCTGGGCAGATACTGGACCGATCGCGCTGACAGGAGGGGTGATGGCCAGGAAGGCTCCGGTCGAGGACACCGGTGACGCACGGCTGACGATCGGAGCGCCGAAGGGCTACGGCGCCGGCGTCCCCGGCGTGCTGCGGGCCCTGGAGGCGTCCGCGGCCCAGATGGGCGTCGTCCGGTCACTGCTCACCCTGACCGCGGTCAACCAGAAGCAGGGCTTCGACTGCCCCGGCTGTGCCTGGCCCGACCCCGAACACCGGCATGCCGCCGAGTTCTGCGAGAACGGGGCGAAGGCAGTCGCCGAGGAGGCCACCCTGCGCCGGGTCACCCGCGAGTTCTTCGCGGCCCACCCGGTCGCCGAGTTGGCCACCCGCTCCGACCACTGGCTGGGGCAGCAGGGCCGGCTCGCCGAGCCGATGGTGCTGCGCGAGGGCGCCTCCCACTACGAACCGATCGGCTGGAGCGAGGCCTTCGACCTGATCGCCGACGAGTTGCGCGCGCTGCCGAGCCCCGACGGCGCGATCTTCTACACCTCGGGCCGCACCTCCAACGAGGCGGCCTTCGCCTACCAGTTGTTCGCCCGCGCGTTCGGCACCAACAACCTGCCCGACTGCTCCAACATGTGCCACGAATCCAGCGGCGCGGCGCTGGGCCAGACCCTCGGCATCGGCAAGGGCACGGTCACCCTGACCGACGTCGAGACCGCCGAGCTGATCATCGTCGCCGGACAGAACCCGGGCACGAACCACCCCCGAATGCTGTCCAGCCTGGAGCGGAACAAGGCCAACGGCGGCCGGATCATCGCGGTGAACCCGCTGATCGAGGCCGGTTTGAAGGCGTTCCGCAACCCGCAGACGGTGCGTGGCGTCCTGCGCGGCGGCGTCGAACTCGCCGACGAGTACTGCCAGATCCGGCTGAACGGCGATCTCGCCTTCTTCCATGGGCTGAACAAGCTGCTGCTCGAGGCCGACGCCCTCGACCACGATTTCATCGCCGCGCACACCAGTGGTTTCGACGAGTTCCGGGCCCACGTGGAGGCCCTGGACTGGGCCGACATCGAGCGGGGGTCGGGGCTGCCCCGGGCCGAGCTGGAGCGGATCGCCGAGCAGGTGATGGCAGCCAAGTCGATCATCGTCTGCTGGGCGATGGGGCTGACCCAGCACAAGAACTCGGTCCCGACGATCCGCGAGATCGTCAACTTCCTGCTGCTGCGCGGCAACGTCGGGCGCCCGGGCGCCGGCGCCTGCCCCGTCCGCGGCCACTCCAACGTGCAGGGCGACCGCACCGTCGGCATCAACGAGCGCCCGCCGGGCTGGTTCCTCGACGCCCTGGACGCCCGGTTCGGCATCACCTCCCCACGCGGGCACGGCACCGACGTCGTGGCCGCGATCCGCGCCATGCGGGACGGCCGCTGCGGTGTGTTCCTGGCCGTCGGCGGCAACTTCGTGCGGGCCACGCCCGACAGTGCGGCCACCGAGGCGGCGATGCGCAACGTCGGGCTGACCATCCACGTCTCCACCAAGCTGAACGGCTCGCACGCCGTCACCGGACGCCGCGCGCTGATCCTGCCCACGCTGGGCCGCACCGAGCACGACCGCACCGGCGGCCGGGAACAGTTCGTCACCGTCGAGGACTCGATGGGCATGGTGCACGCCTCCCGCGGACGCCTGGCGCCGGCCACCGACAGCCTCCGCTCCGAGGTCGACATCGTCTGCTCGATCGCGGAACGGACGCTCGGACCGGGCCCGGTCGACTGGGCGGCGATGCGGGCCGACTACGCCGTGATCCGCTCCGACATCGAGGCCTGCATCCCCGGCTTCGAACGGTTCGAGGAGCGGGTGGACACCCCGCTCGGGTTCGCCCTGCCGAACGGCCCGCGGGATTCCCGGAGCTTCCACACCGCCACCGGCAAGGCGCGGTTTACGGCGAACCCGCTGACCATCGTCGACGTGCCGCCCGGGTACCTGCTGCTGCAGACGGTGCGCAGCCACGACCAGTTCAACACCACCATCTACGGCATGGACGACGTCTACCGCGGCGTCCATGCCGGCCGCCGGGTGGTGTTCATCCACCCCGACGACCGGGCCGAGCATGGCCTCGCCGAGGGGGCGATCATCGACCTGGTGTCGATCTGGCAGGACGCCGGCGGCGCGATCGAAGAGCGCCGCGCCCACGGCTTCCGGTTGGTCGACTACGCGACGGCCCGCGGCTGCATCGCCGCCTACTTCCCCGAGACCAACCTGCTGGTGCCCCTGGACTCGGTGGCCGACGAGTCGGGCACCCCGACGTCCAAGTCGATCGTGGTGCGACTGGAGCCGGCCGGCGAGACCCCGATCGGCGTGCGCTGATGGGCCGGGTCACCCAGCCGGTGCGGGTGGTCCGCGTACAGGACGGCGTCCGAAGCGAGCGTCCCGACCGGCTCGCGGTGGAGGAGCCGCTGGAGCTGCGGATCGGTGGGCGTCCGCACGCCCTGACGATGCGGACGCCCGGGCACGACATCGAACTCGCCCACGGCTGGCTGCACGCCGAGGGCGTGGTCGCGGAGGCGTCCGATGTGCTGCGCGCCCAGTACTGCGCCGGCTCCGTCCTGGACGACGAGAGCGGGGTGGGGGTCAATACCTACAACGTCCTCGATCTGGTGCTGGCCCCGGGCATCGCGCCGCCGGCGGTCCGGCAGACGTTCACCTCCAGCGCCTGCGGGGTGTGCGGGGCGGACTCGATCGAGGCCCTGTCCAAACAGGGCCGCTGGAGGATCGGCGACGATCCGACCCGGGTGGGCGCCGACCTGGTGCTGCAGCTGCCGGACCGGCTGCGCCGGCTGCAGCGCACCTTCGAACACACCGGGGGAGTGCATGCCGCCGGGCTGTTCACCGCCGACGGCGAGCCGCTCGTCGTCCGCGAGGACGTCGGCCGGCACAACGCGGTGGACAAGGTGGTCGGCTGGGCGATCCTGGCCGGACGCCTGCCGCTGCGCGGCACGATCCTGCAGGTCAGCGGCCGGCTGTCCTTCGAGCTGGTGCAGAAGGCCTACCTGGCCGGCATCCCCATCGTCTCCGCGGTCTCCGCGCCCAGCTCCCTGGCGGTCGCCACCGCCGACTCCCTGGGCCTCACCCTCGCCGGCTTCGTCCGCGACACCTCGCTCAACGTCTACGCACACCCGCACCGCATCGTGTGAGGGGACGGTTCTCGACGTGCGATTCTCGAACGTCGGGGACGGTTCTCGAGGCCCGGCTCGGCAAGGTTCTCTCGGCTGGAACCCGCGCGAGTTCGATGTCGGGGACGGTTCTCGACGTGCGACTTGCGGACGTGGGGGACGGTTCTCGAGCGGCGGGCTCGGACGCGAGGGACCGGTCGCGGACCAACTGTGGCGAACCGAGGCGACGAACCGTCCCCGGCGTGGGCTTCGCACCTGGAGAACCGTCCCCGACGTGTGGGCTTCGCAGGTGGAGAACCGTCCCCGGCGTTCGAGAATCGCACCTGAAGAACCGTCCCCGGCGTGTGACCGAGTCTCCGGCGTCCGGATTTGGGGGACGGCGTTGAGACGATGCCTGTGCGGGGCGCCCGCGTACCTTCTAAGCTCGGACCCGTCCACGATCCCGACGACGTGGGTGGACCGCCACCCCCGTCCGTGCCCTGACAAGGAGTTTTGATGGCTAAGGACAGCCCCGTGCTGGTGCTGGGTGAGGCGTTGGTCGATGTCGTTCACAAGGACGGGAACATCTCCGAGCACGTCGGCGGCAGCCCGGCGAACGTGGCCTTCGGGCTCGGCCGACTCGATCACGACGTCACGCTGGCCGCCTGGTTCGCCCTGGACGACCGTGGCAAGCGCATCCTCGCGGCCTGCGAGGACGCGAACGTCAAGGTCGCCAAGGGCTCCGAACGGGCTCCGCGGACGTCCGTCGCGAACGCGCTGATCGACGCCGCCGGCAAGGCCACCTACCAGTTCGACCTGTCCTGGCTGCTGCCCGAGCTGCCCGCCGCGGACTCCGTCGGGCACATCCACACCGGCAGCATCGGCGCCACCCTGGAGCCCGGCGGCTCGCAGGTCGTCCGGGCGGTCCGCGAGGCGGCGGACGGCGCGACGGTGTCCTACGACCCGAACGCCAGGCCGACCCTGATGGGCAGCGCGCAGGCGGTGCTCGGCCGGGTGGAGGAGATCATCGCGCTGTCCGACGTGGTGAAGTCCAGCGACGAGGACATCGAGTGGCTCTACCCGAACCAGTCGGTGGCCGACGTGATGCGGCACTGGCTCAACATGGGTCCATCGCTCGCGGTGGTCACCCGCGGCGGTGACGGCGCCTACGTCGCGATCGCGACCGACGACGACATCGTCGAGGTCGCCCCCAATCCCGTGGACGTCATCGACACCGTCGGCGCCGGCGACTCGTTCATGGCGGGCCTGATCTCAGGCCTGCTGGACGCCGGCTACCTCGGCGACGCGGGCGCCCGCAAGGCGCTGCGCGAGGCCCGGCTGGTCGACATCATGCCGGCCGTCGACCGCGCGATCACGACGTCCTCGAACACCGTCAGCAAGGCCGGCGCCTACGCACCCACCCGCGACGAACTCTGACCCCGGATCCTCGCCCATGGACCTCGACGGCGCGGCGGATCAGCTGTACGGCCTCGACCCCGACGAGTTCATGCCGGCCCGGACGGCGCTGGTCGCGCAGGCGCGTGCCGCCAAGGACCGTCCCCTGGCGGCCGCGCTCGGCGGGCTTCGGAAACCCACCCGTGCGGCCTGGCTGGTGAACCTGCTGGCCCGTGAGGCGCCCGACCGATTGCGGGACGTGGAGGAGTTGGCGCGCCGGCTTTCCGCGGCCCACCAGGGTCTCGACGTGGCCGCGCTGCGGGCGCTCGGTGCCGAGCGGCTGCAGCTGGTCGAACGGCTCACCGCGGCGGCGGTGGCCGCCGGGGCCGCCCGCGGCTACCAGGCGACGGACGCCGTGCGCACCGAGGTCAACCAGACGCTGACGGCCGCGGTCGCCGACCCCGACGCCCGCGCCGACGTGCTGGCCGGCCACGTGGTGAAGGCGCACGTCTACTCGGGCTTCGGCTTCCCGATGGCCGCGGGTCCGGCACCCCAGCCGGCGGACCGGGCCGCGCCGGCACCGTCCGAACCCGAACCGGAGGACGGCCCGGGTGTTGCCGAACTGGCCCGTCGTCGCGCGCAGGAAGAGCTGGACGCCGCGACGGCAGCCCTGGTCGAAGCCAGGGCGGCGTTGGCGGCCGCCCAGCTCGCGGACGCCGAGGCGCAGCAGGGACTCGATCGCGCCGCGCACGAGGTCGCCGACCTCCGCGCGGAGTTGCGGGCGGCTGAGGCGACCGAACTGGCCGCTCGACAGACGGCCAATGCGGCGTCCGAGGAGTTGCATGAGGCGCGCGGCGTCGTGCAGCAGGCCGAGCAGGCACTCGGCGATGCCGCACGGGCACTCGGCGCGGCCGGGGACCGGGCCGACCGGCCGGAAGCCGGTTGAGCGGCGATTGCCCGGCCGAAGCCGACCCGGCGCTACAGGGCGTCCGGATCGTAGTCCAGGCAGGCGCGGCCGGTGCGGCGTGCGCCGATCAGGGCGACCACCTTCTGGTGCTCGGGGTGCACGGCGTAGGCCTGCAGCGCCGCGGCGTCGGTGAAGACCGAGTAGATGGCCAGATCGAAGGTGTTGTCGAGCCCGGGCTGCGGCGTGATGACCTCGAACTCGAGGATCCCGTCGATGAGTGCGGGCAGGGCCCGCAACGCGTCGGCGGCCAGCGCGACGTTGGTCGCCTTGTCGGCTCCCTCGGCATGCTCGGCGAAGTCCCAGGCCACGATGTGCTTGATCATGCGCTCAATGTAGCGAGGCACGATCCGGTCGGTGCGTGGTGAGCCTCGGAACCCGCGCGCCCGTCCTCCCGCGCGCGCTCCGCGATCCCGGCCGTTCGCCGGGAGGACCGCGGTGCCGTCGATCCCGGTCGGCGGCGCCGTGCCTGCACCGGATAGCGTGCGTGTTCATGGACGACTTCCTGGTCGAGCGGGTGTTGCTCGCGGTGGAGCAGGTCCCACCCGGCCGGGTGGTCGCCTACGGCGACATCGC
>CALMIQ010000279.1 GCA_937863965.1 uncultured Micropruina sp. | reverse complement strand
AATCACCCGGCGGCCACCAGTTCCTGCGCACCAACAGCGGCACCACCATGCTCACGTCAGTCCGGCTCGCCAGTTGAGCGCATCAGACCCAACGCCACCGGGCAGTGCCAGCTCAGGATTCCACCCTCCACACGAGGACGCCGCGGGTGCGGATGTCCCCGGCACGCGGGGGGTGCGGCGCCTTGCGAATTCTCCAGAACCACGTCGTGCAACTGCTCGACGAAGGCCTCCTGCGCGACATCCCCGGGGGCGGCGCCGGTCAGCGTCGCGTACCCCGCCGCGCCGTCCGACAACCGCCGAAGCTCTACGACCACCAACTGTTCGTGCTCGCCGTCCGGAGTGGGCTCGAGCCCATCGCTGAGCACGCTTACCGCCCAGACGTCGTCCGAGCCGAGGTCGCCGAGGAAACGGCTCGCCAGCAGCAGGGCTACCGATCGGCTGGCCAACGGTCCACTCCAACCATCGCTAGCGCGGGTGGTCGAGGAGGTCGGGGCGCCCCCCGGCCTCTGGTCCACCGGCGCTGCGCCACCACTCGACCAGCGCCTGGCGTCCGTCCTCCAGCGTGAACGGCGGCGGACCCAGCAGCGTGCGGCAGCGAGTGACGTCGAAGGTCTTGGAGTGGGCGAACATCGACACCCCGAAGGTGGTGATCGGCGGCTCGCGGTAGCCCCGCAGCGTCGAGGCGATCTCCGAGGCCCGGGCCAGCGCCATCGCGGCACCCACCGGAACCCGCCGGGTCGGACGCGGCAGCCCGAGGTCGTCCAGCAGCGCGAACAGGAACGGGTACAGCTCGACGGGTTCGCCGTTGGTCAGGTTCACCGCACCGGTGACGCCCCGCTCGACGGCCTCGGCGACGTAGTGCGCGACCACGTCCACGTGGGTCAGGTCGGTCACCACCGGCTCCTCCTCCCGGCGCACCAGCAGCGGCAGCCGCCCGGCCCGCGCGGCGGTCACCACCCGCGGCAGCAGCACGGTGTCTCCCGGGCCGAAGACCGCCCGCGGTCGCAGGATGCTCCACGGCCCCGGGTAGGCCCGGACCAGCCGTTCGCCGGCCAGCTTGCTGCGTGAGTAGGTGTTGATCTGGGCGTCCGGGGCGGGGATGGGGGAGTCCTCGGTGATGCCCAGTTGGTCGCTCTGCGTGTAGAACACGCTCGACGACGAGACGTAGTGCACCGGTGGGCCGCCGTGTGACCGAGCCCACTCCAGGACGTGCCGCGTGCCGTCGATGTTGGCCCGTCGATACGCCTCCGGTCGCGCCCAGGGCGTGGCCAACGCGGCGCAGTGCACGACGGCGTCCACACCCTCGTCCAGCCGCAACGGGTCGGCCAAGTCATGGCGCAGATAGCGATCGACCGGATTCGCCGGGGCCGCCTGCCGGCCGATGCCAACCACCCGCCACCCGCGCCGGTGGGCGTCCGCGACGATCCGACCACCCACGAAGCCGTTGCTGCCGGTCAGCAGGATCCGCATCCGTTCACCCTACTGGCCGGCCAGTTCCCCTTCCGGCGGCGGCGGCCTAGACTGAGGCAGCTTTATTGGCTAGGAGGACAAATAATGTCTGACGCCGTCACCGACACGTCGCTGACCCGCTCGGAACGACTCGACCGGCTGCCGTTCACCCGCAAGCACGGCAAGCTGCTGCTCGGCTCGGGCGTCGGCTGGGCGCTGGACGCGATGGACGTCGGGCTGATCTCGTTCGTGATGGCGGCGCTGGCCACGCAGTGGAAGCTCGACGCCGGCACCCTGTCCTGGATCGGGTCGATCGGCTTCGTCGGCATGGCGATCGGCGCCTCGCTGGGCGGACTGCTCGCCGACCGGATCGGACGCCGCCAGGTCTTCGCCCTCACCCTGCTCGTCTACGGCATCGCGACCGGCGCCTCGGCCCTGGTCGGCTCCGTGGCGATGCTGATCGTGCTGCGCTTCGTCGTCGGCATCGGCCTGGGCGCCGAGCTGCCGGTGGCGTCCACCCTGGTCAGCGAGTACGCGCCGAAGGCGATCCGCGGCCGCGTCGTCGTGGCGCTGGAGGCGTTCTGGGCGGTCGGCTGGATCCTGGCCGCCCTGATCGGCTACCTGGTGGTTCCGTCCAGCCCGGACGGCTGGCGCTGGGCGCTCGCCGTCGGCGTCGTGCCCACCGTGTACGCCGCGGTGATCCGCTGGGGCCTGCCCGAATCCGTCCGGTTCCTGGAAGCCAAGGGTCGCGTCGACGAGGCCGAGGACGCCGTCCGCGGCTTCGAGGAGTCCGCCGGGGTGGCCCCCGTGCCGAGTCCGGACGCCCCGCCGGCCCGCGCCGCCGCCACCGACTCGATCTGGTCGCCCGCCTACCGGGCCCGCACCGCGGCGCTCTGGGCGGTCTGGTTCTGCATCAACCTGTCCTATTACGGGGCCTTCATCTGGATCCCGACCCTGCTGGTGCAGCGCGGCTTCCCGCTGGTCCGCTCGTTCGAGTTCACGCTGATCATCACCTTGGCCCAGCTGCCCGGTTACGCGGTGGCCGCCTGGCTGATCGAGAAGTGGGGACGCCGCATCACCCTGTCGGTGTTCCTGGCCGGCTCGGCGGTGGCCGCCGCCGCGTTCGGCTTCGCCACCACCGAGACCCTGATCATCGTCACCGGCTGCGCGCTGTCCTTCTTCAACCTCGGCGCCTGGGGCGCGCTGTACGCGGTCGGCCCCGAGATCTACCCGACCGGCGTGCGCGGCAAGGGCACCGGCGCGGCGGCCGCATTCGGCCGGATCGCCTCGATGATCGCCCCGCTGAGCGTGCCGATTCTGCTCGGCGCGGGCGGAGCGGTGCTGGTCTTCGGCGTGTTCGGCGTCGCCTTCCTGCTGGCCGCCGGCGCGGCGCTGGTGCTCCCCGAGCACACCGGTCGCGCACTGGACGCCTGACGCCGCGCAGCATGCCCCGGGCGTCCATCCGAGGAGTCCGCTCCGTTATCACTCGCGTGAAAAACCACGCAGAATGCGAGACTCCCGCCTGCGGCGTCCCAACCAAGGCCACAAACCAATAGGGTTGGACCCGTACGTTCTCCAACATCTCCGCGCAGCGAGGCGCGACATCCGAGAGGAAGATCTCATGGGCAATCTGACGTGGACGGAGCAGGACGCGAAGGCGGTCGACATCGCTCGCGTGCTCGCTGCCGACGCCGTCGAGAAGGTCGGCAACGGCCACCCGGGCACGGCGGTCTCGCTGGCACCCGTCGCCTATCTGCTCTACGCCAAGGTGATGAAGTCGGATCCGTCCGACCCGCGCTGGCTGGGCCGCGATCGCTTCGTGATGTCGGCCGGCCATTCCTCGCTCACCCAGTACACCCAGCTGTACCTCAACGGTTTCGGCCTGCAGCTCAGCGACATCGAGGGCCTGCGGACCTGGGGTTCGCTGACCCCGGGCCACCCCGAGTTCGGCCTGACCAAGGGCATCGAATGCACCACCGGCCCGCTCGGCGCCGGCATCGGCAACGCGGTCGGGTTCGCGATGAGCGCCCGCCACTCCCGCGAGCTCTACGACCCGCAGGCCACCCCCGGCGAGTCGGTCTTCGACCACGACGTGTACTGCATCGCCGGCGACGGCTGCATGCAGGAGGGCGTGTCCAGTGAGGCGTCCTCGCTGGCCGCCACCCAGAACCTGGGCAACCTGTTCCTGATCTACGACGACAACCGGATCTCCATCGAGGGAGACACCAAGATCGCCTTCTCCGAGGACGTCCAGGCCCGCTACGACGCCTACGGCTGGGACACCTACCACGTCGACTTCACCAACGGCTTCACCAGCTACGAGGAGAAGGTGGCCGAGCTGTACGACGTGCTCGAGCGTGCCAAGGCGGTCACCGACAAGCCGCACTTCATCAAGGTCACCACCATCATCGGCTGGCCGCTGCCGAACAAGCAGGGCGACCACAGCGTCCACGGCTCGAAGCTCGGCGCCGCCGAGATCACCGCGCTGAAGGAGGAGCTCGGCTTCGAGGACACCCCGTTCGCCGTCGACACCTCCGTGGTGGAGGCGACCCGGGCCAACGCCGCCGTCCGGGCCAAGGAGCTGCGCGCCGAGTGGGATCCGCGCTTCGAGGCGTGGCGGGCCGCCAACCCCGAGCGGGCCGAGCTGCTCGACCGGGTGATCGCCCGCGAGGCTCCCGCCGACCTGGACGCCGCGCTGCCGGTCTTCGAGCCCGGCTCGCTGGCCACCCGCGCCGCCTCCGGCAAGGTGCTCTCGGCGCTGGCGAGCGCGGTGCCCGAGCTGTGGGGCGGTTCGGCAGACCTGGCCGGCTCGAACAACACCACGATGGCCGGCGTGAAGTCGTTCATCCCCGCCGAGCGCAGCAGCCACGACTTCCACGGCGCCCCCGGCGGCCGGACGCTGCACTTCGGCATCCGTGAGCACGCCATGGGCAACATCGCCAACGGCATCACCATGGACGGCCTCTCCCGGGTCTACTGCGGCACCTTCCTGGTGTTCTCCGACTACATGCGGACGACGCCGCGACTCGCCGCCCTGTCGCACGTGCCGACCACGTTCGTGTGGACCCACGACTCGGTCGGCGTCGGCGAGGACGGCCCCACCCACCAGCCGATCGAGCACGTGATGAGCCTGCGGCTGATGCCGAACATCGACGTGGTGCGTCCCGGCGACGCCAACGAGACCGCGCACGCCTGGGCGCAGATCCTGCGCACCAAGAATCGTCCCGCGGCGCTGATCCTGTCCCGGCAGAACGTGCCGACCCTGGATCGCTCCGAGGGTTCCGGCGTGGCCGGCGCCGAGAACACCGCGCTCGGCGGTTACGTGCTCAAGGAGGCCTCCGCCGAACCCAAGGTCGTGCTGGTCGGCACCGGTTCCGAGCTGCAGTTGGCCGTCAAGGCCGCCGAGACCCTCGAGGCCGAGGGCGTCCCCGCCCGCGTCGTCTCGCTGCCGTGCGTGGAGTGGTTCCACGCCCAGGGCGACGACTACCGGGAGGAGGTGCTGCCCGCCAGCATCCCCAAGGTGGTCGTCGAGGCCGGCGTCCCGGTCGGCTGGAAGGACCTGCTCGGCGCGAACACCGAGGCGGTCGGCATCGACCACTTCGGCGCGTCCGCCGACGGCGCCCTGCTGTTCGAGAAGTTCGGGATCACCGCGGACGCGGTGGT
>CALMIQ010000278.1 GCA_937863965.1 uncultured Micropruina sp. | reverse complement strand
CGAACGCCGGGACCTCCGCGGTGGTCTGGCGTGTGGCGTCGAGATCCCGGGTCGAGCCCGGGATGACGGGAGCGAGCGGGTCCACCCCGTCAGGCCGCCGCCCCCCACGTGATCCCGTCCCCCAACGTCATCCCGGCCCGACGTCAGCCCGGCCCCGACGTCAGCCCGGCCCCGACGTCGTCCCGGCCCCGACGTCATCCCGGCGAATGCCGGGATCTCGGCCGCCGCCCCAGCGGTCGGTCTGATATCGACCGCAGAGTGGCTGCGACACGCCGAGGGAGTGCCGGTCGCGTCGGCGTGTCGAATCCACTCTGTAGTCGATATCAGACCGAGCCGCCCGGCGGGGCAGTCAGTAGGGTTGGCATCCGGACGATCGGCGGAGGAGAGCACGGTGAAGGTAGCGGTTTTCGGGGCGCGCGGGCGAATGGGTTCCGAGGTGGTCCGGGCGGTCGAGGCGGCCGACGGGCTCGAGCTGGTGGCCGCCGTGGACGCCGGCGACGACCGCGCGGCCGTCGAGGGGGCCGAGGTGGTGGTCGACTTCACCCATCCCGACGCCGTGATGGACAACATCGCCTGGTGTGCCGAGCGGGGCATCCACGTCGTCGTGGGCACCACCGGGTTCACCGCCGAGCGGCTGGATCGGGCCCGTGAGCTGGCCGAACAGGGCGGAACCGGGGTGCTGGTGGCGTCCAACTTCTCCATCGGCGCGGTGCTGATGATGCACTTCAGCGCCCAGGCGGCCCGGTTCTTCGAGTCGGTCGAAGTGATCGAACTGCACCACCCGAACAAGGCCGACGCCCCGTCCGGCACCTCGGCGACCACCGCCGGCAAGATCGCGGCGGCGCGCGCCGAGGCCGGCCTCGGCCCGGTGCCGGACGCCACCGCGCAGTCGCTGCCCGGCGCGCGTGGGGCCGAGGTGGACGGCGTCCGGGTGCACAGCGTCCGGCTGCGCGGCCTGATCGCCCACCAGGAGGTGCTGTTCGGCGGCGAGGGGGAAACCCTCACCATCAGGCACGACTCGCTCGACCGGGTGTCGTTCATGCCCGGCGTGATCGCCGCCGTCCGCGCCGTGCCGGGCCTGCCCGGGCTGACCGTCGGCATCGAGTCCATCCTCGGGCTGGGCTGAGATGAACCGGCTCGGCAGGGTCCTGGTCGTCCTCGGCATCCTCGCCGCGCTGCTGGTCGGGGTCGAGTTCGGCGTCCGCGCCCTGGTCGGCTCCCAACTCCAGCAGGCGCTGGCGACCACCGAACTCGAGCTCGAGCAGCCCAGCGTCGAACTGGGCGGCGGATCGGTGCTGGCGGCCCTGGCGCAGGGCCGGTTCGTGGACCTGTCCGGCACCGCCGATTCGGCCGAGGTGCCGTTCGAGGAACACCGGGTGCCGGTCCGCGCGGTCACCTACCGGGCCTCGGAGATCCGCCTGACGAGCCTCAGCGGAGCGGTGGTCGGCCGGCTGGATCTCGGCGGCACGCTGACCTGGAAAGGGCTCGGTGACCTGGCCGGACTGCCGGTCGGCTACGGCGGCGAGGGACGCGTCCTGGTCACCTACACCGTCGACGTCCTGGGCCTGAACGCGCTGGAGATCGGCATCTCCGGGGTTCCCCGGCTGGACGTCGACGGGCAGCGGGTCGAGCTCACCCAGTCGCGGATCGACGTCGCAGGCGTCGAGATCAGCGAGTCGCTGTCGCAGCAGATCATCGACCGGGTGGTGAAACCGATCTCGCTGGCCGCCGGCGACGGCGTCCGGGTCACCGCGGTGAGCGTCGCCGAGGGCGGCCTGGTCGCCGAGCTGACCGCCACCGACGTGCCCGTGGGCCGGTGATCGGGCAGTAAGGCCCGACTCGGGCGAACGCCTCGTGCCCCGGCCATCGCACCGCTAGTCTCCGACTCAGGCCAACCGAGGAGCACCGATGTCCATCGCCGACTTCCCCCGCCATCCGCTGACCTTCGGGCCGAGCCCCGTCCACCCACTGAAGCGGCTCACCCAGCACCTCGGCGGCGCGCAGGTCTGGGCCAAGCGCGAGGACGTCAACAGCGGCCTGGCGTTCGGCGGCAACAAGGTGCGCAAGCTGGAATACATCGTCCCGGACGTCCTGGCCAGCGGCGCCGACACGCTGGTGTCGATCGGCGGCTACCAGTCCAACCACACCCGGCAGGTCGCGGCCGTCGCGGCTCACCTCGGGCTGAAGTGCCGGCTGGTGCAGGAGCACTGGGTGCCCTGGGACGACCCGGTGAACGACAAGGTCGGCAACATCCTGCTGTCGCGGATGATGGGCGCCGACTCCCGGCTCGACCCGGCCGGTTTCGACATCGGCATCCGTGACTCGTGGAAGAACGCGCTGGCCGAGGTCGAGGCGTCCGGAGGCAGGCCCTACCCCATCCCGGCCGGAGCCTCCGAGCATCCGCTGGGCGGGCTGGGCTTCGCCAACTGGGCCTTCGAGGTGGCCGAGCAGGAGCGGGAACTCGGCGTCCTCTTCGACACCATCATCGTCTGCACCGTCACCGGCTCGACCCATGCCGGGATGATCGCCGGTTTCGCCGCCCTCGAGGACCTCACCGGCGTCAGACGCCGGGTGATCGGCATCGACGCCTCGGCGACGCTGCGGCAGACCCGTGACCAGGTGGCCCGGATCGCCCGCAACACCGCCGAGTTGATCGGGCTCGGCCGTGACCTGCGCGACGACGAGATCACCGTCCTGGAGGGCTGGGCCGGCGAGCTCTATGGCATTCCGGTGGAGTCGACGATGAGCGCGATCGCCCTCGGCGCCCAGCTGGAGGCGATGATCACTGACCCGGTTTATGAGGGCAAGTCGCTGGCCGGGTTGATCGACCTGGTCTCCTCGGGGGAGATCGGCCGGGACTCCACCGTGCTGTACGCGCACCTGGGTGGCCAGCCGGCCATCAACGCCTACCACCGGCTGTGGTCCTGATCACGCGACCGTAACCCGCCGATCATTGCCGTCGGCGCTAGTCGGGGCGGATAATCGCGGCAGCCGCACGGACGGAGACCGCGATGAAGTACGACTACGACCTGCTGGTGATCGGCAGCGGCCCGGGCGGTCATCGGGCGGCGATCGCCGCCGCGAAACTGGGCCACCGGGTGGCGATCGTCGACCGCCGGCAGATGCTCGGCGGGGTCTGCATCAACACCGGGACGATCCCGTCCAAGACGCTGCGCGAGGCCGTGCTCTACCTGACCGGCATGCACCAGCGCGAGCTGTACGGGGCGTCCTACCGGGTCAAGGACGAGATCACCATCGCCGACCTGACCGCGCGCACCCAGCACGTGATCGGACGGGAGACGCAGGTCGTCCGCAACCAGCTGTTGCGCAACCATGTCGCGCTGTACACGGGGGACGCGTCCTTCGTCGACCCGCACACGATGAAGGTCGAGGGGGTCGATCACCACACCGTCAGCGCGCACCGGATCGTGCTCGCGCCCGGCACCGAGCCGGCCCGGCCCGACAACGTCGAGTTCGACGACGAGAACGTGGTCGACTCCGACGGCATCCTCGACCTGCAGCGGGTGCCCGGCACCATGGTGGTGGTCGGCGCCGGCGTGATCGGCATCGAGTACGCGTCCATGTTCGCGGCGCTGGGCACCCGGGTGACCGTGGTCGACACCCGGCCCTCGATGCTGGACTTCTGTGACGCCGAGATCGTCGAGTCGCTGCGGTTCCACCTGCGCGACCTGTCGGTCACCTTCCGGTTCGGCGAGACCGTCGAACGAGTGGAGCGCACCGCCCACGGCACCATCACCACGCTGGGCAGCGGCAAGCGGATCCCCGCCGAGACGGTGATGTACTCGGCCGGACGCCAGGGCGCGACCGCCGCGCTCGCCCTGGAGAACGCCGGGCTGGACGCCGACCGGCGCGGCCGGATCGCGGTCGATGAGCACTTCCGGACCGCCCAGCCGCACATCTATGCGGTCGGCGACGTGATCGGCTTCCCCGCGCTGGCCGCGACATCGATGGAGCAGGGCCGGCTCGCGGCGATGCATGCGATGGGGGAGAAGCCGGGCGCGATCACCCCGCTGCAGCCGATCGGCATCTACACCATTCCCGAGATCTCCTACGTCGGGAAGAGCGAGGACGAGCTGACCGGCGAGTCGGTGCCGTACGAGACCGGGCTGTCGCGCTACCGCGAACTGGCCCGCGGCCAGATCGTCGGCGACTCCTACGGCATGCTCAAGCTGCTGGTGCACAGCGTCGACCGGACGCTGCTCGGCGTCCACGTGTTCGGCACCGGGGCCACCGACCTGGTGCACATCGGCCAGGCGGTGATGGGCTGCGGCGGCACCGTGGACTACCTGGTCGACACCGTCTTCAACTATCCGACCTTGTCGGAGGCCTACAAGGTGGCCGCCCTCGACGCCACCAACAAGCTCCGCGCGCTCAGCCGGTTCCAGGTCATCGCCGGCTAGACGAGCGGGTTGGGCACCTCTTCACCGGGGCGCACGGGGCCGGGCGGGGTGCCGTCGCCGAACGGACGGCCGCCGAGCGCCTCGCGTCCGTGCGGGGTGAGCCAGCCGGACAGATCCGGCCCGTCGGGCACGATGCCATGCGGGTTCAGGTCGCGGTGCACCAGGTAGTAGTGCTGCTTGATCTGGAAGAAGTCGACGGTGTCGCCGAAACCCGGGGTCTGGTACAGGTCGCGGGCATACCCCCACAGCGCCGGCAGCTCGGTGAGCTTGTTGCGGTTGCACTTGAAGTGTCCGTGGTACACCGGGTCGAACCGAACCAGGGTGGTGAACAGCCGGACGTCGGCCTCGGTGATCGCGTCGCCCATCAGGTAGCGGCGGCCGGTCAGCCGGTCCTCCAGCCAGTCCAGCGCCGTCCATAGCCGGGCGTAGGCGGCGTCGTAGGCGTCCTGGCTGCCGGCGAAGCCGCACCGGTACACGCCGTTGTTCACCTCGGTGTAGACCCGCCGCATCACCTGCTCCATCTCGTCGCGGACGGCGTCCGGCCAGAGATCGGGGGCGCCGGTGCGGTGGAACGCCGTCCATTGGGTGGAGAAGTCCTCGGTGATCGGGGCGAAGTCGTTGGTGACCACCTCGCCGGTGGCGATCTCGACGATCGCCGGCACGGTGATCCCCCGCGGGTAGTCGGGGAACCGCTTCAGGTAGGCGTCCTTCAGCTTGTGGATGCCGAGCACCGGATCGACGCCGCCCGGGTCCAGGTCAAACGTCCAGGAGTCGGCGTCGTGGGTGGGGCCGGGCATGCCGACCGACAGGGCGTCCTCGAGCCCGAGCAGGCGCCGGACGATCAGCGTTCGGTTCGCCCACGGGCAGGCCCGGGCCGCGATCAGCCGGTACCGGCCCGCCTCGACCGGCCACTCGCCGGGGGCGTCCGGATGCGCGACGATCCGGTCGTTGATGTAGCGGGTGTCCCGGACGAACTCCTGGCCCG
>CALMIQ010000277.1 GCA_937863965.1 uncultured Micropruina sp. | reverse complement strand
CACATCCACGAACTCGCGGCATAAATCACGCCTCCACTTTTTCGGGAACACTCCAAACCCGCCCGAGCCGCCCGCGTGCTGGCAGGAGCCACAGTGGTAGTAGCCGCGGCTGATGCCCAGCGGCCCGAGCAGGGTCCGTATCGTTCTGGGACGTCGTCCGACCAGCCGGCCGGTATGGGTCGGCTCGCGTGGGCAGCCGGCGCGGGCCGGGACCTGCTCGCCGGCCCAGTTGATCACGCCCGCGATGGCGGCCAGCCCGATCGTCGCCGCGCAGGCCTGCGCGGCCCGCTCGATCGCTTCCAGCACGCCCGCCTGCCCGTCTGTGGTGAGCAGGCCGGCCACGGTCCGGACCAGGGCGCGGGTCTCGGCCGCTGCGAGATCGGCGACCCGGTCCGCCAACGCCCGTCAGGGCATCGGCCGACCGACCGCAGAGCCCCCTTTTTCCCCACCTGGGGCGGGGCGGCCACGCGAGGTCCCCGGCGGCCCGACCCGCGCCCTGCACAACGCCTCGTTGACATCGACGTAGTCAGCGATCAGAGCTTCGAACTGGGCATAGTTGTCCAACTCGGCACGCACCTGGTCGATGTGCTCCACCGGTATGTACTGACCCCGCGAACCGGCGCCAGAGACCGTCCGCGTCCACAACCCCCGCGGCCCGTGGCCCCGCTCACCCGGCCGGGCGCACCGGCACGACGCCTTGCCGCACTTGCGATACCCGACCTGCAACGAGCCCCGCCGGAACTCCGGCACCGCCTCGATCCGCGCCAGCATGAGCGATCGGAGCTCCTCCAACTGGCGGACCGTCATCGACGCATAGCCCCTACCCATCACACCCTCCCAATCTGATTATGCAACCCACAATCAGACTACGGGCCGACAAGCAAGAATCCCTCAACGACACGTCCATGACTCACACCCCCCGATTCGGGTACGGGCCCGCCGCCCCCGCGGATCATGGCTGCTACGTTGACACATGGCCGGGCAAGGCGGCGCGAAGAGGCGCCACCCGGCACAGACCCCGACCGGGAGGCGAGCGACACCACGGGCGACCTGCAGGGCGAGCGGTGAGACCGCCCGATCGGCGACACGGAGATTCTCCGGTACCCCGGCCGCCCGACTTGCCGCCAAGCTGGGCACATGAGGGCGTTGACCGCCGGGCTCCGGCGCACCTACGGCCAGCTGAATGACGCGCACTCCACCAGCGAGCTGGTCGAGCGCGGCATCGCGGTCGTGTTCGGCGTGCTCCGGGCCGGCCTGACCGTCCAGATCGCCCTCACCATCCCGTTCCTGCTGAGCCCTTCCGCGCCGCAATGGTGGCTCGCCGCACTCACCGTGGTGGCCGCCGGACACTGCGCCGCCCTCGTCGTGGCGATGCTCCGCGCCCGCCGGATGTCGACCGGGTGGGGCGTTCTCGATCTGGTCGTCGGGGTGGGCAGCCTGCTGGCCTGCACGGCGCTCATACCCAACTCCGTCTCGTCGTGGATCAACTGGGCGCCGGCGCTGCTGAACCAGGTGGCCGCCTTCGTCCCGGCCTGGTGCCGGCGCCCGCGGCACTCCATCCCGATCGGGGTCGGGCTCGGCGCCCTCTATCTGGCGGTGTTCCTGGCTCACGGCACCACCGATCTGCTGTCCGTCGTCGAGAACGCGATCAGCCTGCCCATGTTCACCATCGCGGCGGCCGCCTTCGGCGCCTACTGCCGCAACCTGGCCCGACGCGCCGACGCCAATCGGCAGCAGGCGATCCGGTTGGCCACCCAGCTCGAGCTCGCCGAGTACCGCTTCCACGTCCACAACGCGACCGGTCTGCTCGCCGTCCTGGCCCGCTCGGACACCCCTCCCGCGCTGCTGCCGTCGCTGCGCAGGCAGGCCGGGGAGGAGTCGAATCGGCTGCGGAACCAGCTGCTCCGCGCCCATCGCGGCGACGTCGAGCCGGGCGACGACGATGCCCCGGTCCAGCTGGGGTCGGTGATCTGGGAGGCGACCGCCGGCTTCGGTCATCTGCCGCTGGAGCTGCCGATCGCCCTCGGCCGGCATGCGCTGGTGAGCCAGAAGCAGGCGCTGGCGATGCAGGCCGCCCTCATCGCCCTGCTCTACAACGTCCAGTTCCATGCCCAGGCCGATGAGGTGACGATCCACGCGGATCTGGTCGACGACACCTGGGAGGTGACCGTCACCGATGATGGGATCGGTTTCGACCCGGACGCCGCCCGCCTCGGCTTCGGCCTGAAGATCCAGGTGATCGACTCGCTCGAGCGCAACGGCATCGCGGTACGCCTGGAGTCGCGGAGAGGAGAAGGCACATGCGTAACGATGACGGGCCGATCGGCACCGGGGTGAGCCCCCGGGTCGCGGTCGTCGACGACGGGAGCCAGACCCGCGACACCTTCCAGATCGCGTATCCGGCGCTGCGACTCGAGGCTGCGTTCGCGACGGTCGACAGCCTGATCGCGGTACGCCCGGAGGTCGACCTGGTGATCCTCGACCTGATGCTGAGCACAGGGGTACACGATCGCGCCGTGCTGCAGGGACCGCCGGCGATCCGGGCCCTGGGCGATCTCGGCTACCGGGTCTGCCTGTACACCGACGAACGCCGTCCGCTCGTCCTGGCCCACTGCCTGGCCGCGGGGGCGATCGGACTCGTCCGCAAGTCGGACTCCCTGTCCACGAACCAGGCGGCCTTCCTCCGCGCCGCGGCCGGGCAGGTGGTGATCGCCCGATCCCTGGTCGGTCTCGCCGAGATCCTCAACCGCCGGGGCCGGCTGCCCACCCTGACCGAGCGGCAACTCCAGGTACTGACGGCGCGTGCGCGCGGTGAGCCATGGGACTCGATCGCCCGGCGGCTGTCGATCTCGGCCAAGACGGCCGCTGACCGGTTGGAGGCCGTGATGTCGAAGATGGTGTGGTTCCTGCACGACGTCGGGCTCGATCCGGACGCCTCACCCGCGGACATCGAGCGTGTTCTCGGCCTGGCGCCGGGCGACCTGATGGACCCGCAGACCGCGCGGTGACGGTGTACTGCCGGCGCGCGTCCTCCCTCGCGCGCCGGCAGCGATCCTGCACCGACCCCCTCATCGGTGCGGACCCCCGTCCCCCATCACCAAGGATGGGTCCCGCGTGCGCGCCGCAACAGGGCCGAATGGTGGGTGGGAAATCCCGGTGTCGATGCCCCGGGTATCCGACCGACGCACCGGCCGGCCGTTCAGACCAGCCGGCGGTCCGTCGCCCAGCGGGTCAGCTGGTGCCGGTTCGACAGC
>CALMIQ010000276.1 GCA_937863965.1 uncultured Micropruina sp. | reverse complement strand
CCGGTAACCTTGGTGGTTGTGTTCGGGCGACCGAACCATCGTGTGTGCCCGTCGCGACGACCGATCGTCGGCGACGACGCGACACCCCACAGCGAATCACGTTCGCCAGGACGTGCCTTCAACCACGACGGAAAGTGATACCAGCCGGTGCCCACCATCCAGCAGTTGGTCCGCAAGGGCCGCACTGACAAGGTCAGCAAGAACAAGACGCCCGCGCTCAAGGGCTCCCCGCAGCGTCGTGGCGTGTGCACGCGCGTCTACACCACCACCCCGAAGAAGCCGAACTCGGCGCTCCGCAAGGTCGCCCGCGTGCGGCTGTCCTCCGGTGTCGAGGTGACCGCGTACATCCCGGGCGTCGGGCACAACTTGCAGGAGCACTCGATGGTGCTGGTCCGTGGCGGTCGTGTGAAGGACCTGCCCGGCGTCCGCTACAAGATCATCCGCGGCTCGCTCGACACCCAGGGTGTCAAGAACCGCAAGCAGGCTCGCAGCCGTTACGGCGCGAAGAAGGAGAAGTAATGCCGCGCAAGGGCCCCGCACCGAAGCGCCCGGTCGTCGTCGACCCCGTCTACGGCTCGCCGCTGGTTTCGCAGCTGGTCAGCAAGATCCTGCTCGACGGCAAGAAGACCGTCGCGCAGAACATCGTCTACTCCGCTCTCGAGGGGACCCGGGCCAAGACCGGCGTTGATCCCGTGCAGACCCTCAAGAAGGCCCTGGACAACATCCGCCCCGCGGTCGAGGTGAAGAGCCGCCGCGTCGGTGGCGCCACCTACCAGGTTCCGGTCGAGGTGAAGCCGGCCCGGGCCACCACCCTGGCGATGCGCTGGCTGGTCAGCTTCTCCCGCGCCCGCCGCGAGAAGACCATGACCGAGCGGTTGATGAACGAGCTGCTGGACGCGTCCAACGGTCTCGGCGCCTCCGTCAAGCGCCGCGAGGACACGCACAAGATGGCCGAGGCCAACCGCGCCTTCGCCCACTACCGCTGGTGATCTGAGGCTCTCCACCCGCGGGCGCCAGTCCCGGGGGAGAGCTTCTCGCCTGCCCGCCCACATCAAGAACCAAGATTTGAGGAATCTCCAACGTGGCCATCAACGTGAACACCGACCTGGCCAAGGTGCGCAACATCGGCATCATGGCCCACATCGACGCGGGCAAGACCACCACCACCGAGCGCATCCTGTTCTACACCGGCATCACCTACAAGATCGGTGAGGTGCACGACGGCGCCGCCACGATGGACTGGATGGAGCAGGAGCAGGAGCGCGGCATCACCATCACCTCCGCCGCCACGACCTGTTTCTGGAAGAACCACCAGATCAACATCATCGACACCCCCGGCCACGTCGACTTCACCGTCGAGGTCGAGCGCTCGCTGCGCGTCCTGGACGGCGCGGTCGCGGTGTTCGACGGCGTCGCGGGCGTCGAGCCGCAGTCCCAGACGGTGTGGCGGCAGGCCACCAAGTACGGCGTCCCCCGGATCTGCTACGTCAACAAGCTGGACCGCACCGGCGCCTCCTTCGACTTCTGCGTGAAGACGATCCGCGAGCGGCTGAACGCCACCGCGGCCGTCCTGCAGCTGCCGATCGGTTCCGAGGCCAACTTCATCGGCGTGGTCGACCTGGTCGGCCAGCGCGCGCTGACCTGGCGCGGCGAGACCAAGATCGGTGAGGACTACGAGGTCGAGGCGATCCCGGCCGACCTGGTGGACGCCGCCGCGGCGGCCCGCGAGGAGCTCATCCAGGTGCTCGCCGACCACGACGACGACTTCGCCGAGCAGTGGCTCGAGGCCGAGGAGACCGGCGAGGAGCTGACCGCCGAGCAGATCAAGCCGGCGATCCGCCGCGCCGTGATCGCCAACGAGATCACCGCGGTCATCTGTGGCACCTCGTTCAAGAACAAGGGCGTGCAGCCGATGCTGGACGCCGTCGTCGACTACCTGCCGTCCCCGCTGGACGTGCCGGCGATCAAGGGCTTCAAGCCGGGCGACGAGGAGACCCTGGTCGAGCGGCACCCGTCCAACGACGACCCGCTGAGCGTGCTGGCGTTCAAGATCGCCGCCGACCCGCACCTCGGCAAGCTGACCTTCGTCCGGATCTACTCCGGCATCCTGAAGGCCGGCACGCAGGTGCTGAACAGCACCAAGGGCCGCAAGGAGCGGATCGGCAAGATCTACCAGATGCACGCCAACAAGCGTGAAGAGATCGAGTCGGTCGGCGCGGGCATGATCGTCGCGGTGATGGGCCTGAAGGACACCACCACCGGCGACACCCTGTGCGACCCGCAGAACCCGGTCGTGCTGGAGTCGATGGACTTCCCGAACCCGGTCATCGAGCAGGCCATCGAGCCGAAGTCGAAGTCCGACCAGGAGAAGCTGTCCACCGCCATCCAGCGGCTGGCCGAGGAGGACCCGACCTTCCGCGTCCACACCGACGACGAGACCGGGCAGACCATCATCGCCGGCATGGGCGAGCTGCACCTGGAGATCCTGATCGACCGGATGAAGCGCGAGTTCCGCGTCGAGGCCAACATCGGCAAGCCGCAGGTGGCCTACCGCGAAACGCTGCGGCGTCCGGTCGAGAAGATCGAGTACACCCACAAGAAGCAGTCCGGTGGTTCGGGCCAGTACGCCAAGGTGCTGATCAACCTCGAACCGCAGGAGTCGGGCACGGGCTACGAGTTCGTCAACGCCGTCACCGGTGGCCGCATCCCCAAGGAGTACATCCCCGCGGTGGACAAGGGCATCCAGGAGGCGATGGCCTTCGGCCCGCTCGCCGGCTACCCGGTCGAGGACATCAAGGTCACCCTGGTGGACGGCGCCTACCACGACGTCGACTCCTCGGAACTGGCCTTCAAGATCGCCGGTTCGATGGTGTTCAAGGACGCCGCCCGCAAGGCCGACCCGGCCATGCTGGAGCCGCTGATGGCCGTCGAGGTGACCACCCCGGACGACTACCTGGGCACCGTGATCGGCGACCTGAACAGCCGCCGCGGCCAGGTCCAGGGCATGGAGGAGCAGCACGGCAACCAGGTCGTGCGCGCGCTGGTGCCGCTGAGCGAGATGTTCGGCTACGTCGGCGACCTGCGTTCCAAGACCTCCGGTCAGGCGTCCTACTCGATGGAGTTCAGCCAGTACGGCGAAACCCCGAAGACCGTCGCCGACGAGATCATCGCGAAGGGCCGCGGCGGGGCCTGAGTTTGACTCTCTCGCGACCGTAGACAAGACTTGGTAGGGTTCGCGCCCGCTGCGCGGACCGTGACCAGGGACATACACCCAACCCAGACGACGCCGCGCGAACCGCGCGTGGCGACACCCAGAAGGAGCCTCAGTGGCAAAGGCCAAGTTCGAGCGGACCAAGCCGCACTGCAACATCGGCACCATCGGACACATCGACCACGGCAAGACCACTCTGACCGCGGCGATCACGAAGGTGCTGCACGACAAGTACCCCGAGCTGAACGCGGTTTCGGCCTTCGACCAGATCGACAAGGCGCCCGAAGAGCGGCAGCGCGGTATCACCATCTCGATCGCGCACGTCGAGTACCAGACCGAGGCTCGTCACTACGCCCACGTGGACTGCCCGGGTCACGCCGACTACGTCAAGAACATGATCACCGG
>CALMIQ010000275.1 GCA_937863965.1 uncultured Micropruina sp. | reverse complement strand
TCTTCCTGATCGGCAGCCCCTTCGTCCGCGGACGCCGGGAGCGCGTCCAGCGCCGCGTCGACGACGTGATCATGGCGCGCACCGCCGACCTGCCCCGGTTGCCCGGCGGCACCGAGGTGCCGTTCGGCGTCGACGGGCTGGCCACGCTGAACCGCCGGCTGGGTTCGCTGCCGATGATGACCGGAACCAGCCACGGCCTGTTCGGCGACTACGACGCCTCGATCGCGGCGATCACGGCAGCCGTCCGCGCGGCGCGGCACCGGGTGCACGTCGAGATCTACATCATGGCCTGGGACGACAGCACCGATCCGTTCTTCACCGCCCTGGTCGAGGCGGTCCGGCGCGGCGTGAAGGTCCGGCTGCTGTACGACCACATCGGTTCCCGCAAGTACCCGGGCTTCCGCCGGATGAACGAGCGGATGACCCGGGCCGGCATCGAGTGGCACCAGATGATGCCGATCCATCCGTTGCAGGGCCGCTGGCGGCGTCCGGATCTGCGCAACCATCGCAAGCTGGTCGTGGTGGACGGCGAGGTCGCGTTCATGGGGTCGCAGAACATGATCGACTCCAGCTACCTGATGCCCAAGAACATCGCGGCCGGACGGCACTGGATCGACCTCAACATCGAGCTCAGCGGGCAGATCGTCTCGTCGCTCGAGGCCGTCTTCGCCATGGACTGGCTCGCCGAGACGGACGAATCGCTGCTCGGCGAGCTCCGGCTCCCCGAGTCGTACCCGCCCGGCCCGCAGGCCTTCCAGCTGCTGCCCTCCGGACCGGGCTATCCGGCGGTCCCCAACCTGCGGCTGTTCACCTCGCTGGTGCATCGGGCGCAGCGCCGGCTGTCGCTGACCAGTCCCTACTTCGTCCCGGACGAGTCGCTGCTGGAGGCCATCACCACCGCCGCCTACCGGGGCGTGGACGTCGAACTGTTCGTCTCCGAGCAGGCCGACCAGTTCATGGTGCAGCATGCCCAGGCGTCCTACTACGAGGAGCTGCTGGCGGCCGGCGTCCGCATTCAGCTCTACCCCAGACCCACCGTGCTGCACTCCAAATTCTTCACCGTCGACGACGTCGTCGGGGTGATCGGTTCGTCGAACATGGACTACCGCTCCTTCGGGCTCGACTACGAGATCTCGTTGATGGGCACCGACCCGGACTTCGTGGCCGACCTGCAGCGGGTCGCCGACGCGTACCGGGCCGTCTCCCATGAACTGACCGCGCGGGAGTGGGCCGAGCGCCCGGCCGCGATCCGGTACGTCGAGAACGTGATGCGGCTCACGTCCGCGTTGCAGTGAGCCGCCGGCCGATGCTCCGGCCGGTGATCATGCGCCGTGGGCATGGACTGCATGCGAGGAAAGTCATTGACCGCATAGCGCCCTGCGGTCAGCCTTGTGGGTAACCCCTGCCCGCGCCCACCCAGCGTCGAGAGGAATCCGGTGGCTGAGATCAAGGTTCTGCACAACATCATCGGCGGCGAGGCCCGGCCCGCGGCCTCCGGCGAGACGCTGGACGTCGTCAACCCGGCCACCGGCCGGGTGTACGCCACCTCGCCGCTGTCCGGGCCCGCGGACGTCGACGCGGCCTTCGCGGCGGCGGCGTCCGCCTTCGAGACGTGGCGGTGGAGCACGCCGAGCGAGCGTCAGGCCGCGCTGCTGGCCTTCGCGGACGCCATCGAGGCCGGCGCCGACGAGCTGGTCGACATCGAGTGCGAGAACACCGGCAAGCCGAAGAACCTGACCGCCT
>CALMIQ010000274.1 GCA_937863965.1 uncultured Micropruina sp. | reverse complement strand
CCGCCAGCCAGGGCCTGCTGCTGATGATCCCGAACATGTACAAGATCGCCGGGGAACTCACCTCGACGGTCTTCCATGTCGCCGCCCGTTCCCTGGCCGCCCAGGGACTGTCGATCTACGGCGACCACCAGGACGTGATGGCGGTGCGCCAGACCGGCTTCGCCATGCTCTGCTCGAACTCCCCGCAGGAGGCGCACGACTTCGCCGCGATCGCCCAGCTGGCGACCCTGACCAGCCGGATTCCTTTCGTCCACTTCTTCGACGGCTTCCGCACCTCGCACGAGGTGAACGTGGTCGACCTACTCGACGACGACCAACTGCGGACGCTGGTTCCCGAGGAACTGATCCGCGCCCACCGTCGCCGCGCGCTCTCCCCCGAACACCCCTACATCCGCGGCACCGCGCAGAACCCGGACACCTACTTCCAGTCCCGCGAGACGGTCAACCCGTTCTATGCCGAGGTTCCCGGGCTGGTCACCGCGGCGATGGACAAGTTCGCCGCCCTGACCGGCAGGCAGTACTCGCTGGTGGAGTACCACGGTGACCCCGAGGCCGAACGCGTCATCGTGGTGATGGGTTCCGGCGCGCAGACCGTGGTCAAGACGGTCGCTCACCTGAACACCCAGGGGGCCAAGGTCGGCGTGGTCGTGCTGCGGCTCTACCGCCCGTTCCCCACCGAGCAGATCCTCGCAGCCATCCCTGCCACCGCACGCACGATCGCCGTCCTGGATCGGACGAAGGAACCCGGCTCCGGAGGCGAGCCGCTCTTCTTGGACGTCACCGCCGCCCTCGGCGAGGCCTGCGCCACCGGACGGTGGGGCGCACCGGACGCACCCGACGCGGGCAACGCGCGCTGCATGCCGGTGATCATCGGCGGCCGCTACGGGCTGTCCTCCAAGGAGTTCACCCCCGGCATGGTGGTGGGCATCTTCGACGAGCTGGCGCTGCCGCACCCCCGTCCGCGGTTCACTATCGGGATCAATGACGATGTCACGCACACGTCGCTGGCCTACGACCCGACCCTCGACATCGAGGATCCGGCGACGGTCTCGGCAGTGTTCTACGGCCTGGGTTCGGACGGCACGGTCGGCGCGAACAAGAACACCATCAAGATCATCGGCGAGGTGCCCGGCACCTACGCCCAGGGTTACTTCGTCTACGACTCCAAGAAGTCCGGTTCGCGGACGGTCTCGCACCTGCGGTTCGGTCCCAAGCCGATTCAGGCGCCCTACCTGATCAACCAGGCCAGCTTCATCGCCTGCCACGCCTGGTCGGTACTGGAGCGGGTGGACGTGCTGGAGTTCGCCCGTCCGGGGACGGTGCTGCTGATCAACACCCCGTACCCGATCGACGAGGTCTTCGGACGGCTGCCGGAGCCGATGCAGGCGAAGATCATCGAGCTGGGCATCGAGTTGTGGGCCATCGACGCCAACCTTGTGGCCCGCAAGGCCGGCATGGGCCGGCGGACCAATACCGTGCTGCAGACCTGCTTCTTCGCGATCTCCAAGGTGATGCCGGCCGAACAGGCGATCGCCCAGGTGAAGAAGGCGATCCGCAAGACCTACGCCCGCAAGGGCGCCGACGTGGTGGCCAAGAACGAGGCCGCGGTGGACGCCTCGCTGGCCGACCTGCACCGCATCGAGGTGCCCGCGGCGCCGGTCAGCGAGCTGCCGATGATCCCGGCGGTGATCGGCGCCCGTTCGGAGTTCGTGAACACGGTGACCGCGTCCATGCTGGCCGGCACAGGTGACCAGCTGCCGGTCTCGGCGCTTCCAGTGGACGGCACCTACCCGTCCGGCACCACGAAGTACGAGAAGCGGAACATCTCCGACATCATCGCCGAGTGGGATCCGGAGGCCTGCATCCAGTGCGGCAACTGCGCCTTCGTCTGCCCGCACGCCGTGCTGCGCGCCAAGTACTACACCGAGTCGGCCCTGGACGGGGCGCCCTCCTGCTTCCAGTCGGCGCCGCTGAACGCCGCCGGCTTCCCCGGCTCGCGGTACACCCTGCAGGTGTACGCCGAGGACTGCACCGGCTGCGGGCTGTGCGTGGAGGCCTG
>CALMIQ010000273.1 GCA_937863965.1 uncultured Micropruina sp. | reverse complement strand
GCCGGGACGAGGGAGGCCCGGATGACGAGGGAGGCCGGGACGAGGGAGGCCCGGATGACGAGGGAGGGTCCGGCGCCCGTCGTCGTCCGACGAACGCCGGAGCCTCGGCCCAGGTCAGCGCAGGAACGTCCCGGCGACGGACGCCAGGTCGAGAACCGGTCCGGGGAACACGCCCAACACCGCCACGCCCAGTGCCGATACCGCGATCGGCAGCCAGGTGAAGGCACTGGCCCGGCCGACCGTCACGCCGTCGGCCGGTTCGCCGAAGAACATCACCACGATGATCCGCAGGTAGAACACGGCCGCCACCAGGCTGAGCAGCACGGCGACGATCACCAGCCAGTCGTAGCCGCCCCGCCACGCGGCCGCGAACACCGCCCACTTGCCGATGAAGCCGCCGGTCAGCGGGATGCCGGTGAAGCTCAGCATGAACAGCGCGAAGATGCCGGCCAGCAGCGGGTTCGTGCGGCCCAGCCCCGACCAGCTGGCGATCGCGTTGGCCTCACCGGAGGCGGTGCGCACCATGGTGATCACCGCGAAGGCACCGATGCTGGCCAGGCCGTAGACGACCAGGTAGAACAGCGCGGACGCCACACTGTCCAGCGGGTTGGTCGGCGATCCGGTGGAGGCGCCGACCACCGCGGTCATGATGAACCCGGCGTGCGCGATCGAGCTGTAGGCCAGCGTCCGCTTGATGTCGTTCTGCGTCAGGCCCCAGACCGCGCCGACGACCATGGTGGCGACCACCAGCACCGCCAGCAGCGGCTGCCACGCCCACCGCTCACCCGACAGCGCCACGTAGAACACCCGCAGCGTGGCACCCACCGCGGCCAGCTTGGTGCAGATCGCCATGAAGCCGGTCACCGGGGTCGGGGCACCCATGTAGACGTCGGGCGTCCAGTTGTGGAACGGCACCACGCCGACCTTGAACAGCAGGCCGATGCCCAGCATCGCCATGCCGGCGATCAGGATGCCGCGGCCCATCGTCGGGTTCTGCACCGCGACGGCGATCGCATTCAGGTCGAACGAGCCCGCGAAGCCGTACAGCAGGGCGACGCCGAACAGGAAGAACGCCGAGCTGAACGCACCCAGCAGGAAGTACTTCAGCGCCGCCTCCTGGGACAGCAGCCGGCGCCGCCGGGCCATGCCGCACATCAGGTAGAGCGGCAGCGAGAACACCTCCAGCGCCACGAACATGGTGATCAGGTCGGATGAGGCCGGGAAGACCATCATGCCGCCGAGGGCGAACAGGGCGAGCGGGAAGACCTCGGTGTGCTCCAGCCGGGCCGCGGACGCCTCGGCCTCGGCCCGGCTGCCCGGAACGGTGGCCACGGACGCCGCGAAGGCGCTCACCCCGCCGTTCAGCTGGCGCTCGGCGAAGACCAGGATCGCGCCGAGCCCGAAGACCAGCAACGCCCCCCACATGAAGTAGGTGGGGCCGTCCAGCATCATCGAGCCCATCGCGACCGGGCCGCCCAGGCCGGCGCGCCAGTTGGCCACCAGGAACGCGGCGGCCGCCACGATGCTGGCCACGGTGAGGAAGACCTGGGCGAAGAACCGCTGCGCTTTGGGCACGACGGCCTCGGCGAGGATGCCGAGGATCGCCGCGACCAGCACCAGCAGCACCGGTGCGAGCGCACGCCATTCGATGACGGCGGTCATCACTTCTCTCCCTTCGCGGGGGCGGCCGGATCGGTCACTTGCATGCGTTCCATCGCCGCCTTCGCGGTCGGCTCGACCAGGCTCACCACCGGTCCGGGCAGCACGCCGAAGACCAGCAGCACCGTGATGATCGGGATCAGCACGCCGCGCTCGCCGCCGGAGAGGTCCCGCCGGGTGAAGTGCTCGGCGGTCGCCTCGGTGACCGGGCCGGTCATCGTCCGCTGGTACAGCAGCAGGCCGTAGGTGGCGGCCAGGACGATGCCGGTGGCCGAGATCGCGGCGATCCACGGGGTGCGCGACCAGGTGCCGGCGATCACCAGGAACTCGCTGACGAAGGTCGACATGCCGGGCAGCGACACCGCCGACAGCACCGCCAGCAGCACCGCGCCGGCCAGCACCGGGGCGAGCTTCTCGACGCCGCCGAAGGCGGTGATGTCGGCCGATCCGCGCCGCTTGATCAGGTAGCCGACGGTGAGGAACAGCGCGGCCGTGGAGAAACCGTGGTTGACCATGAAGAAGATCGAGCCGTTGATCGACTGCGTGGTGAAGACGTAGATGCCGAGCACCATGAACCCGAAGTGGCTCACCGAGGTGTAGGAGACCAGCCGCAGCAGGTTCCGGCTGGCGATCGCGGCCGCCGCACCGTAGATGATCGAGACCAGTGCCAGCGCGATCATCACCGGGGCCACCCAGGCGCTTGCCTCGGGGAACAGCCCGATGCAGAACTTGATCATGGCGAAGGTGCCGATCTTGTCCAGGATGCCGACCATCAGCGTGGACGAGCCGGGCGTGGCCTGCTCTGCGGCGAACGGCAGCCAGGTGTGCAGCGGCACCATCGGCGCCTTGATCACGAACGCGATCAGGAAGCCGACCATCAGGAAGCGGGCGGTGTCGGTGGCGATCGGCAGTCCGGCCAGGTCGGCCAGCAGATAGCTCGGCGTCCCGCCCAGCGAGGCGGACGCCGCGAACAGCCCGATCACCGCGGCCAGCAGGATGAACCCGCCGACCAGGTTGAACATCAGGAACTTCAGCGCCGCCGCCCGGCGATGGTCGCCGCCGAAGCCGCCGATCAGGAAGTACATCGGGATCAGCGTGGCCTCGAAGAAGACGTAGAACAGCAGCACGTCGTCGGCCAGGAAGGTGAACAGCGCCGTCCCCTGGAGCGCCAGCACCATCGCGAAGTAGCCCTGGGCGTTCCAGCGGCCGTGACCGGTGACGTTCCAGTCGGAGGCCAGCACCAGCGGGGTGAGGATCACGGTCAGCAGCACCATCACCAGGCCCATGCCGTCCACGCCGAGCGCCCAGTAGGCGCCGAAGGCGCTGATCCACGGCACCTGGACGCTCAGTTCGGCGCCGCCCAGGAACTGCACGGTGATGATCGCCGCGACGGCCAGGGTGGCCAGCGAGAAGCCCATCCCGATCGCCCGGGCGGCGCCGCGCACCGGGAGGGCCAGCGCCAGGGCCCCGACCAGCGGGATCAGGCCCAGCAGGGTAAGCACACTCATCTCAGCTCCTCCCTCAGCCCACCAGGCCGAGGATCAACACCGCACCGACCGCCACGACACCCAGCACCATGGTCAGCGCGTAGCTGCGGACGTAGCCGTTCTGCGCCCGGCGTCCGCCGACGCTCACCCCGCCGATCGCGTTGCTCAGCAGATCGACGAAGCCGTCGATGCCCTTGGCGTCGGTCGCCACCGCGGCCCGGGACAGTCCGAGCACCGGCTGGACGACCAGGGCGTCGTTGATCGCGTCGCCGTACAGGTCGTTGCGGCCGGCCTCGGCCAGCGGGTTGCCGGCCGGCGGCTCCGCCGGGATCGGACGGCGTCCGAAGACCAGCCAGCCGACCACGACGCCGGCGGCCACCACGAGCATGGTCAGCCAGCCCACCGTGGTGGGCAGCAGGCCGACCTCATGCGGGTGCGCACCGGTGACGGGTTCCAGCCATTCCTGGATCCACCAGTTCATCGCCAGGCCGGCGACCAGGCTGAGCGCGGCCAGCACGATCAGCGGCACCGTCATCACCGCGGGCGACTCGTGTGGGTGGACGTCCTTCTGCCAGCGTTTGGAGCCGCCGAAGGTCATCAGCATCAGCCGGGTCATGTAGAACGCGGTGACGCCGGCGCCGAGCAGGGCGAGCGTGCCGACCAGCAGGCTGCGGCCGAACGCGGCCTCGATGATGTGGTCCTTGGAGAAGTAGCCGGCGGTGAGCGGGAAGCCGATGATCGCCAGGTAGCCCATGGCGAAGGTCCAGAAGGTGACCGGCAGGTACTTCGACAGGCCGCCGTAGTGCCGCATGTCGACGTCGTCGTTCATGCCGTGCATCACCGAGCCGGCGCCGAGGAACATGTTGGCCTTGAAGGCGCCGTGGGTGAGCAGGTGGAAGATCGCGAACGCGTAACCGGCCGGGCCGATGCCGGCGGCCAGCATCATGTAGCCGATCTGGCTCATCGTCGATCCGGCCAGCACCTTCTTGATGTCGTCCTTGCTGGTGCCGATCCAGGCGCCGGCCAGCAGGGTGACGGTGCCGACGATCACCACGGCCGCCTGGGCGTCCGGGCTGAGGTCGAAGATCGCGTGGCTGCGCACCACCAGGTAGACGCCCGCGGTCACCATGGTGGCGGCATGGATCAGCGCCGACACCGGGGTGGGGCCCTCCATGGCGTCCAGCAGCCAGGCCTGCAGCGGCACCTGCGCCGACTTGCCGCAGGCGCCGAGCAGCAGCAACAGCCCGATCACGGTGGCCCAGGGGCTCGCCAGGAGCGCGGCGCCGTGGTTGACGGCGGCGAAGGACGACGAGCCGAACATCGCCAGCATCGTCGAGATGGCCAGCACCATGCCCAGGTCGCCGACGCGGTTCATCACGAACGCCTTCTTGGCGGCCGCCGCGGCGGACGGCTTGTGCTGCCAAAAGCCGATCAGCAGGTAGGACGCCAGGCCGACCCCCTCCCAGCCGACGAACAGCACCAGGTAGTCGTCGGCGAGCACCAGCGTGAGCATCGCCGCCACGAACAGGTTCAGGTAGCCGAAGAAGCGGCGTTTGCGCTCGTCGTGGGCCATGTAGCCGAGCGAGTAGACGTGGATCAGGCCGCCCACGCCGGTGATCAGCAGCGCGAACAGGATCGACAGCGGGTCGATCAGCAGGCCGACGTCGACCTGCCAACTGCCGGTCGCGAACCAGGTGTAGAGCGGCACCGAGACGGCCCGGTGGTCGACCGGCGAGCCGAGCTGCTGGACGAACAGCAGCACGGCCATCACGAACGACCCGGTGATCGCGGCGACCCCCAGCAGCGGGCCGATCCGCTCGATCCACCGGCCGAAGGCGAGCAACAGCAGCGCCCCCAGCGCCGGCAGGGCGATCATCAGCCAGGCCAGGCCGAAGACGCCGGTGGCCGCCACCGGGTCGATCACTTCCATGCCAATCATTGGCCCATCCCCATCATGCAGAGCTGCCCAGTCATCGCCGCGCTCACTGGTTCAGCAGGTTCGCGTTGTCGACCGAGGTCGAGCGCCGGGTCTTGTAGATGCTGACGATGATGCCGAGGCCGACGACCACCTCGGCCGCCGCCACCACCATCACGAAGAAGCTGGCCACCTGGCCGTCGAAGCTGCCGTGCTGGAAGGCGAAGGCCACCAGGGCCAGGTTCGCCGCGTTCAGCATCAACTCCACCGACATGAACGCCACCAGCGCGTTGCGCCGGATCATCACGCCGATCGCGCCGATGACGAACAGGATCACCGACAGGTAGAGGTACTCCTCGATCACAGCTCCTCGTCCTCCTCGGCGCCGACCCGCTCGGCCTTCGCGAAGGCGTCCGCGGTGATCTGCTTCAGGGCGGCGCTGTCGAGTTGGGCGCCGCGCTCGGTGAGCGTGCTGCTGACCGATGCCTCGGCGATGCTGCCGTCGGGCAGCAGGGCGGGCGTGGCGATCGAGTTGCTGGTGGCGAAGACGCCCGAGTTGGGCAGCGAACCGGGGTGGGCGCCGCTGCTGGCGTAGGCCTTCATCCGGGCCTCCGCCTGCTCCTTCTGGCCCAGCTTGGGCTTGGTGCGCTGGGCGTGGGCGAAGATCATCGCGCCGACGGCGGCGGTGATCAGCAGCGCCGAGGTGAGTTCGAAGACCCACACGTAGCGGCCGAACAGCAGCTGGGCGACCCCTTCGACGTTGCCGCCGGCGGCCACGGTGGCGCCCTCCATGGTGGTCGGTGGTGTGGTGATCGCGCCGCCGATCGAGAACACCATCAGGCCCAGCAGGCCCAGCGCTCCGAGCGCCGAGAGCACCCGTTGGCCCTTGATCGTCTCGACGATCGAATCCGGGGTGTCGACGCCGACCAGCATCAGCACGAACAGGAACAGCATCAGTACCGCGCCGGTGTAGACGATGATCTGGATGGCGAACAGGAACGGGGCGTCCAGGGACGCGTACAGCACCGCCAGGCAGACCATGGTCAGCGCCATCGACAGAGCGGAGTAGACCGCCTTGCGGAACAGGATCAGCCCGAGCCCGCCGAGCACCATCAGCGGCGCGCAGATCCAGAAGACGACGTTCATCGGCCCTCCCCCACCGGCACCGACGGCGTCCGGGTGTCGGGCGTCCCGGTCTTCGGCAGCCCCAGGAAGTAGGTCTGCTCGTCGGGGCCGAGCCGGCGCGGGTGCGGCGGCGCCTCCATGCCGGGCAGCAGCGGCGCCAGCAGCCGCTCCTTGGTGTAGATCATCTTCTCGCGGGTGGTGTCGCCGAGCTTGAACTCGTTGGTCATCGTCAGCGCCCGGGTCGGGCAGGCCTCGATGCACAGTCCGCACAGGATGCAGCGCAGGTAGTTGATCTGGTACACCGAGCCGTACCGCTCGC
>CALMIQ010000272.1 GCA_937863965.1 uncultured Micropruina sp. | reverse complement strand
ACGGTGAGGCGTCCGCCGGTCAGGAAGCGTTCCGGGCCGGACGCCGCCCGGGGCGGGGACTCCCGCAGCAGCTCGCCGAACACCTCGCCGGGGCTCAGGACGCCGCCGTCGTCGACCACCAGTCCCGCCTCGGTCAGCGCCCGCAGCCGCTTGCCGCCGGCGGAGTCCAGGTCGGCGGCGCGCGCCGGCGTCCCCTCCTCGGCGGCCAGCACGATTCGGGCGTACAGCGACCGGCGTCCGGGATCGGCCAGGACGGCGGCCACCCGCCGCCAGCGCCTCGACTCGGCCACGGCTCAGTCGGCCAGGGGCCCGAATGTGGCGCCCAGCGCGGTCAGTTCGGCCTCGCCGCCGTCCTCGGCGGTGAGCACCCACAGCCCGTGCCTGGTGATCGTCATGGTGTGCTCCCAGTGACAGGCCCGGGTGCGGTCGCGGGTGACCACCGTCCAGCCGTCGTCGAGGGTGGCGGTCGCCTCGCCGCCCAGGGTGAGCATCGGCTCCACGGCCAGGCAGATGCCCTGGACGAGCAGCGCGCCCCGCCCGCGCTTGCCGTGGTTGGGGACGTCCGGGGCCTGATGCATCTGCGAACCGATGCCGTGCCCGGTGAACTCGCGGACGATCCCGTAGCGCTCCCGCTGGCTCTGCACGAAGCCCTGCACCGCCGCGGAGATGTCGCCGACCCGGCCACCCAGCCGGGCGGCGGCGATGCCCCGCCACATCGACCGCCGGGTGACGTCGCTGAGCCGCTGGTCGTCCGGCCGGGGCTCGCCGACGCTGAAGCTGATCGCCGCATCCCCGTGCCAGCCGTCCACGATGGCGCCGAAGTCGACGGACACCAGGTCGCCGTCGGCGAGCACCCGCGACCCGGGGACGCCGTGCACGATCTCGTCGTTGACCGAGATGCAGGTGACGGCGGGGAACGGCGGCACGTCCCAGCCGCCGCCGTAGTTCAGGAACGAGGACGTCGCCCCGGCCCTCGCCAACTGCTCGCGGGCGAGGGCGTCCAACTCACCGGTGGTGACCCCCGGCGCGGCCGCCTCGCGCAGCGCCGCCAGCGTCCGTGCCACGACCAGGCCGGCCCGCCGCATGACGAGCACCTGGTCGGGGCTCTTGACCTCGATACCGCCGGCCACGAATCAGTGCCCGAGCCTCTCGGCCAGGGCGGCCAGGACCCGCGCGGAGACTTCCTCGACCGAGCCCATGCCGTCGACCTCGACCAGCAGGCCGCGCTCGCCGTAGACCTCCAGCAACGGATCGGTCTCCTGGTGGTAGACCTCCAGCCGGTTGCGGAAGGTCTCCTCGTTGTCGTCGGGCCGGTTCTCGACCTCGGCGCGCTTCAGCATCCGCTCGACGATCGCGTCCTCGTCCGCGGTCAGTGAGATCACCGCGTCGAGGGTGAATCCGTGCCCCTCCAGCTCGGCGTCCAGCGCCTTCACCTGGCCCACGGTGCGTGGGAAGCCGTCCAGCAGCCAGCCACCCTTGGTGTCCTCTTCCTCCAGGCGCTGGACGACGACCTGCAGGGTGAGCTTGTCGGGGACGTAGCCGCCCTCGGAGATGATCCGCTTGATCCGCTCACCGAGCCGGGTGCGTTGGGTGATGGCCAGCCGGAAGATGTTGCCGGTGGAGATGGCCGGAATGCCGTAGTGGTCGCCGATGATGGCGGCCTGAGTACCCTTGCCCGCGCCCGGAGGGCCCATGATCAACAATCGCATCGAATCCTGCCTCACCGTCGAGAGCTACCTGAGGAATCCTTCGTAGTTGCGCTGCTGGAGCTGGCTCTCGATCTGCTTGACCGTGTCCAACCCCACGCCGACAACGATCAGAATGCTAGTGCCACCGAAGGGGAAATTGGTCTGGGCGTTGAAGAAGATGAACGCGACTGCAGGAATGAGCGAGATCAGTGCCAAGTAGAGCGAGCCGGGAGCGGTCAGCCGGGACAGCACGAAGGCCAGGTACTCCTCGGTGGGCTTGCCGGCCCGGATGCCGGGGATGAAGCCGCCGTACTTCTTCATGTTGTCGGCGACCTCTTCGGGGTTGAAGGTGATCGCCACGTAGAAGTACGTGAACGCGACGATCAGCACGAAGAAGATCGAGTTGTACCACAGCCCGGTGCCCTGCACGAGGTGGGTCTGGATCCACGACGAGATCTCGCTCTCGGGCTGGAACTGCGAGTACAGCACCGGGAGGTACAGCATCGACGAGGCGAAGATCACCGGGATGACGCCGGCCTGGTTGACCTTCATCGGGATGTAGGTGGTGGTGCCGCCGAACAGGCGGCGTCCGACCATCCGTTTGGCGTACTGGACGGGGATGCGCCGCTGCGCCTGTTCCATGTAGATCACGCCGAGCATGACCAGCAGGCCGATCGCCATCACCACCGAGAACGCCAGCCAGCCGGCGGCGCCCTCGCGGCTCTCCTTGATCGACCACAGCGCCGCGGGGAAGGTGGCCGCGATCTGGGTGAAGATCATCACCGACATGCCGTTGCCGACGCCGCGCTCGGTGATCAGCTCGCCCATCCACATCACCAGGCCGGTGCCCGCGGTCATGGTCATCACCATCACCACGATCGCGAAGATGCCCTTGTCGTAGACCAACTCGCGGGTACAGCCCTGGAAGAGCTGCCCGTTGACGGCCAGGGTGACGAAGGCGGTGGCGTTCAGCACGGCCAGCACCAGCGTCAGATAGCGGGTGTACTGGGTGATCTTGGCGGTGCCGGCGGCGCCCTCCTTCTTCAGCGTCTCCAGCCGCGGGATCACCACGGTGAGCAGCTGCAGGATGATGCTGGCGGTGATGTAGGGCATGATGCCCAGCGCGAAGATCGCCAACTGCAGCAGCGCGCCACCCGAGAACAGGTTGATCATCGAGTAGAGCCCCGCGTTGGCGCCCGCGGCTGCCTCGACACGACAGGCGTTGACGTTGACCAGGTTCACGTTGGGCGTCGGGATGACCGAACCGAGCCGGAAGATCGCCAGGATCGCCAGGGTGAACAGGATCTTGCGGCGCAGGTCTGGCGTCCTCAGCGCATTGACGAAGGCCGACAGCATCCGACCAGTACTCCTCTGACTTGAATGATCGCGCGCGAGAACCGCGCGCAACCCGGCAAACTCTACCAAGTTCCGTGCGCCGGGTTGACGCCGTGCTACACCGACCAGTGGTCGGAGCTCGGCGGCTCGGCGATCGAGGGCCGCTCCCCCACCCGGGCGGCCATCCCGGCCAGGCCCTGGGCCACCTGCGCCCGGGACGCGATCCGGGCCGTCTCGCCGTCCCCGGCGGCCACCGCGGCCGCGATCCGCCGGTACCGTTCGGCCCACACCAGGCCGGGCTCCGGGGACTGTGGGCCGTCCATCCGCTCGACCAGCCGGACGACGCCCGAGAAGCCGGCGAACAGCTCGTTGGCGGTGGCCCGGAGCAGCAGCATGTGGAACTCCAGCTCGGCATCCCCCGGCGCCGCACTGCGCTCGGGCTGCCGGCTGTTGCGGACGATCTCGTCGGCCAGCTGCACCAGCCGCTCGCGCTGCTCGGTGGTGGCGTTGCGGGCGGCCAGCTCGGCGGCCATCGGCTGCAGGGCGGCGCGCAGTTCGGTGACGTCGAGCAGGACGCGGTCGTGCTCGTCGCCGCGCAGCCGCCAGCCGACCACCAGCGGGTCGAGGACGTTCCAGTTCGACCGCGGCCGGATGGTGATGCCGACCCGGCGGCGCGAGCGCACCATGCCCAGCGACTCCAGGATCCGCATGATCTCGCGGGCCACCGTCCGGGACACCGTGAACCGCTGCTCCAGGTCGGCCAGGGTCAGCACCGATCCCACCGGGCGCACGCCGTCCACGATCTCCTGCCCGATGGCGTCGAGGGCGGCATGGTGTAGGTGCACGGAGGCCATATGCGGTTGTCCCTTTCGATCCCGGTCAGGATAGCGGCGTCCGAGCGGGGGCACGGACGCCGGCCGCGGACGGCACGAGGGCGGGACGACCAGGTCGTCCCGCCCTCGTTTCGTTGCTCACAGCTGGGTAGCGGTGCCCCCGGCGGCCTCGATCTTGCTCTTGGCCGAGGCGGAGAACGCGTGCGCGCTCACCTGCAGGGCCACGGAGAGCTCCCCGTTGCCCAGCACCTTGACCAGGTTGCCGTCGCGGACCGCACCCTTGGCGATCAGCTCGGCCACGCCGACCTCGCCGCCCTCGGGGAACAGCTCGCCCAGCTTGGCGACGTTCACCACCTGGTACTCGACCCGGAACGGGTTCTTGAAGCCCCGCAGCTTGGGCAGCCGCATGTGCAGCGGCATCTGCCCGCCCTCGAAGTTCTGCGGCACGTTCTTGCGCGCCCCGGTGCCCTTGGTGCCGCGGCCGGCGGTCTTGCCGCGCTTGCCGCCCTCACCGCGACCCACCCGGGTCTTCTCGGTCTTCGCACCCGGAGCCGGGCGCAAATGATGCAACTTCAGCGGCATGTCAGTCGACCTCCTCGACGGTCACCAGGTGCGGGATCGACTTGGCCATGCCCACGAGCTCGGGGCGGGCCTCGATCACCACCGAGTCACCGATCCGCTTGAGACCGAGCGACCGCAGGGTCTCGCGCTGGTTCTGCTTGCGACCCACGCCGGACTTGACCTGGGTCACCTTGATCTTGCTCATCAGTGATTCGCCTCCTCACGGGCGCGCAGCAGCGCGGCCGGGGCCACGTCGGCGACCGGCAGGCCACGGCGCTTGGCGACCTGCTCGGGCTCCTCCAGGCTCTTCAGCGCGGCAACGGTGGCGTGCACCACGTTGATCGCGTTGTCCGAGCCCAGCGACTTGGCGAGCACGTCGTGGACGCCGGCGCACTCCAGCACGGCGCGGGCCGAGCCGCCGGCGATGACACCGGTACCCGGCGACGCCGGGCGCAGCATGACCACGCCGGCCGCCTTCTCACCCTGCACCGGGTGCGGGATGGTGCCCTGGATGCGCGGCACCCGGAAGAACGCCTTCTTGGCCTCCTCCACGCCCTTGGCGATCGCGGCCGGCACCTCGCGGGCCTTGCCGTAGCCGACACCCACGGTGCCGTCGCCGTCGCCCACCACGACCAGCGCGGTGAAGCTGAACCGGCGGCCACCCTGGACGACCTTGGCCACCCGGTTGATCGCCACTACCCGCTCGAGGTAGTTGCTCTTGTCCTTGTCCGCGGCGTTCTGGCCCCGACGGTCCTCACGGCCACGACGCTCGCCACCAGCTGCACCGCCACCGCGGCGCTGGTTTCCATTCATCGTCAGTTGTCCTTTCGAGTTCCGTCAGAATCCCAGGCCGGCCTCGCGCGCGCTGTCGGCCAGCGCGGCGATCCGTCCGTGGTACTTGTTGCCGGCCCGGTCGAAGACCACCTCGGAGACACCGGCCGCCTTCGCCCGATCGGCGATCAGGGAGCCGACCTTCTTCGCGACGGCGGTCTTGTCGCCGGTGGCCGTCCTGACGTCCGCCTCCATGCTGGAGGCCGACGCCACGGTCTTGCCGACGGTGTCGTCGATCACCTGCGCGAACAGGTGCCGCGACGACCGGGTCACCACCAGGCGCGGACGCTCGGCGCTGCCGGCGATCTTCTTGCGGCCCCGGGCCTGGCGGCGCAGCCGCGCCGCGACCCGGTCGGCCGTCGCCTTGTTCCTCGACAGCGAGATAGCCATCACTTACCAGCCTTTCCAACCTTGCGGCGAACCCGCTCGCCGGCGTAGCGCACGCCCTTGCCCTTGTAGGGCTCCGGCTTGCGGATCTTGCGGATGTTCGCCGCAACCTCGCCGACGACCTGCTTGTCGATGCCGTAGACGGTGAACGCCGTCGGCTTCTCCACCGAGAAGGTGACGCCCTCGGGGGCGTTGACCACGACGGGGTGGCTGAAGCCGAGGTTGAACTCGAGCTGGGTCGGGCCCTTGGCGATCACGCGGTAGCCGACGCCGACGATCTCGAGCTTCTTCTCATAACCCGCGGTGACGCCGGTGACCATGTTGGACACCAGGGTGCGGGTCAGGCCGTGCAGCGAGCGGCTGAGCCGCTCGTCGTCCGGACGGGTCACCTCGACCTCGCCGGCGGAGTTGCGGCCGACCTTGATCGGTTCGGCCACGGTGTGGGTGAGGATGCCCTTGGGGCCCTTCACCTCGACCAGCTGGCCGTCCAGCTTCACTTCCACGCCCGCCGGGACGGGGATCGGGAGCCTGCCGATTCGCGACATGTCAGTACTCCTCTCTCACCACACGTAGGCGAGCACTTCGCCGCCCACGGACTTGGCGTTGGCCTCGGAGTCGGTCAGCAGACCCTGCGAGGTGGAGATGATCGCGATGCCCAGGCCGCCGAGCACCTTCGGCAGGCCGTTGGACTTCGCGTACACGCGCAGGCCGGGCTTGCTGATCCGGCGGACGCCGGCGATCGAGCGCTCGCGGTTGGAGCCGTACTTCAGGGTGATGGTCAGCGTCTTGCCGACCTCGCCCGCCGCGGGCTCCTTGACCTCGTAGCCACTGATGTAGCCCTGGGCCTTGAGGATCTCGGCGATGCCGACCTTGATCTTGCTGTGCGGCATCGAGGTCGAGTCGTGGTACGCCTGGTTGGCGTTGCGCAGACGCGTCAGCATGTCTGCGATCGGGTCAGTCATGGTCATGACTTGGTTTCTTCTTTCTCGGACGGTTTCAGGTCGCCGTATCCCAGGCGCCTGACCTGTTCGGGTGGGTTCAGGGGTTCACCAGCTGGACTTGGTCACGCCCGGCAGCTGGCCGGCGTGGGCCATCTCCCGGAGGCAGACCCGGCACAGGCCGAACTTGCGGTAGACGGCCTTGGGCCGGCCGCACTTGCTGCACCGGGTGTAGGCACGGACGCCGAACTTCGGCTTGCGGGCCTGCTTGACCTTCAGCGCTGTCTTCGCCATCGCTTACGTCACTTCCTCTTCAGGGACTTCTTCTGGGCGCTCTTCGAGCCGCCGACCGGACGCCGCTTCTTGGCGACGACCTTCTTCGGATCGTTCTCGGGCGCCTTGAACGGGAAGCCCAGGTGCTTCAGCAGCGCCCGGCCCTCGTCGTCGTTGGTGGCCGTGGTGACGAAGGTGATGTCCATGCCCCGGGTGCGATCGATCCGGTCCTGGTCGATCTCGTGGAACATGACCTGCTCGGTCAGGCCGAAGGTGTAGTTGCCCTTGCCGTCGAACTGCCGGGCCGAGAGGCCGCGGAAGTCGCGGATCCGGGGCAGCGCCAGGGTGAGCAGCCGGTCGGCGAACTCCCACATCCGGTCGCCGCGCAGCGTGACGTGGCAGCCGATCGGCATGCCCTCGCGCAGCTTGAACTGCGCGATCGACTTGCGGGCCTTGGTCACCGACGGCTTCTGGCCGGTGATCACGGTCAGGTCGCGGACGGCGCCGTCGATCACCTTGGAGTCGCGGGCGGCGTCACCGACACCCATGTTGACCACGATCTTGGTCAACCCGGGGATCTGCATGACGTTGGCGTAGCCGAACTCGGCATGCAGCGCCGGCGCGATCTCCTCGCGGTACTTCTGCTTCAGCCGCGGCAGCGTCTTGGGCTCTGCGATGGTCGCGGTCATCAGATTTCCTTCCCGGTCTTGCGGGCGATCCGGACGCTCCGGGTGGCGGCGTACTCGGTGCCGTCCGGACGCCGCTTGGTCACCTCGCGGCGCTCGTAGCCGACGCGGGTCACGACCTCCTTGCCGTCCACCTTCACGACCAACTGGACGTTGGAGGCGTCGATGGGGGCCTCGGTGGTGATGATCCCGCCCTTGTCCTTGGAGCCGGTCTGGGCGGAACGGTCGGGGGTGTGCTTCTTGACGACGTTCACGCCCTCGACGATCACTCGGCCCTGCTCGGGCAGCACCTCGATGATGTCCCCGACCAGGCCCTTGTCCTTGCCGGCGATGACCTTGACCCGGTCACCCTTCTTCACATGCAGCGAGTTCGCCATGTCACAGCACCTCCGGCGCCAGCGAGATGATGCGCATGTACTTCTTCTCGCGGAGTTCTCGGCCGACCGGCCCGAAGATGCGGGTGCCGCGCGGCTCCCCGTCACCCTTCAGGATCACGGCGGCGTTCTCATCGAATTTGATGTAGGAGCCGTCGGGACGACGGGTCTCCTTCACCGTGCGGACGACGACGGCCTTGACCACCTCGCCCTTCTTCACGTTTCCGCCCGGGATGGCGTCCTTGACCGTGGCGACGATCTTGTCGCCCAGGCCCGCGTAGCGACGCTTCGATCCCCCGAGCACCCGGATGCAGAGGAGTTCCTTCGCACCCGTGTTGTCGGCGACCTTCAGTCGCGTCTCCTGCTGGATCATCTCTTCGTCCTCGCTTACTTGGCCTTCTCGAGGATCTCGACCAGACGCCAGCGCTTGGTCGCTGAGGTCGGACGAGTCTCCATCACCCGGACGCGGTCCCCGACGCCGGCGTCGTTCGCCTCGTCGTGGGCCTTCAGCCGCTCGGTCTTGGTCATCACCTTGCCGTACAGCGGATGCTTGACCCGCTGCTCGATGGCCACCACGACCGTCTTGTCCATCTTGTCGGACACGACGATGCCCTCACGGACCTTGCGGGCGCCTTCGCGCTTGCTCTCACTCATTGCTCTCACTTGTCCTGATCGGGATCGGGAACGATGCCGAGGTTGCGCTCCTGCAGCACGGTGTAGACCCGCGCGATGTCCTTGCGGACCTCGCGCAGCCGGCCGTGCGACTCGAGCTGACCGGTGGCGGCGGCGAACCGGAGGTTGAACAACTCCTCCTTGAACTCCTTGACCTTGGCGTTGAGCTCGTCGCGGCTGAGGCCGCGCAGGTCGGCGGCGGTGCTGGTCTTCGCCATCAGATCTCACCTGCTTCCCGCTTGATGAACCGTGCCTTGAACGGCAGCTTGTGGATCGCCAGGCGCATCGCCTCGCGCGCGGTGTCCTCGGCCACGCCGGACAGCTCGAAGAGCACCCGGCCCGGCTTGATGTTGGCCACCCACCACTCGGGGGAACCCTTGCCGGAACCCATCCGGGTCTCGGCCGGCTTCTTGGTCAGCGGACGGTCGGGGTAGACGTTGATCCACACCTTGCCGCCACGCTTGATGTGCCGCGTCATGGCGATACGGGCGCTCTCGATCTGCCGGTTGGTCAGGTACGAGGACTCCAGGGCCTGGATGCCGTAATCGCCGAACGCCAGCTTGGTACCGCCCTTGGCCGCGCCGTCCCGCCGGGGATGGTGCTGCTTGCGGTGCTTGACCCTACGGGGAATCAACATGTTCAGGCTCCTGCGTTCTCAGCCACGGCCACATCGCTCTGAGGGGCCTCGGCAGCCTCGGCGCGCCGGCGTCCGCCGCGCTCGGGACGGTTGTCACGGCCGCCCCGGTCGTCGCGACGCGGCCCGCGGGCCCCACGGCGCTGACCACCGGAGGTGGCGCGGGCGGCCCGCTGGGCGGCGCGCTCGGCGCGGTTGCCCGACAGGTCACCCTTGTAGATCCACACCTTCACGCCGATCCGGCCGAAGGTGGTCTTGGCCTCGAAGAAGCCGTAGTCGATGTCGGCGCGCAGGGTGTGCAGCGGCACGCGTCCCTCGCGGTAGAACTCCGACCGGCTCATCTCGGC
>CALMIQ010000271.1 GCA_937863965.1 uncultured Micropruina sp. | reverse complement strand
CGTCCGTGTCGTCGTAGGCTCACGATGACCGACGCCGACGGGAGCCTTCAATGGACGACAACTACGGCGCCTTCGGCCGGGTCAGCTGGCCGGTGCGGACCGCACGGTTGACGCTGCGCCCGGCCCGGCCGTCCGATGCCGCGGCGACCTGGGGGTGGCGAGGGCTGCCCGAGGTGAACCGGTGGCTGAGTGCCGCCCCGTCGCGGGACGAGCATCTGGTCAGGCACGCCGAGCGAGGGCGGCTGGCGAGCATGCTGATCGTCGAACTCGACGGCGTGCCGATCGGCGACCTGATGCTGCGCGTGATGGACGCCTGGGCCCAGGCCGAGGTGAGCGATCGGGCCCGCGGCGTCCAGGCCGAGCTCGGCTGGACGTTGCACCCCGCCCACCAGGGCAATGGCTACGCCACGGAAGCGGTCCGGGCGGCCATCGACCTGTGCTTCGGCACCCTGGGCATCCGACGGGTGGAGGCCAGCTGCTTCGCCGCCAACGAGCCGTCCTGGCGGCTGATGGAACGCCTCGGCATGCGCCGCGAGCTGTACGCGGTCGCCGAGTCGCTGCACCGCGACCACGGCTGGCTGGACGGGATGACCTACGCGCTGCTGGCCACCGAATGGCACACCCCGGCCTGACCGGTCGCCGGCTCTCGCCCTGACCGTGATCCGGCCTGTCGGTGCCGCCGGGCAGGATAGGGACATGGTCACGGTCGACGACGTCCGAGCGGTACTCACCGGGCTGCCGCGCAGCATCGAGGTGCTGGTCCACGGCCGGGTGAAATTCCGGGTCGGCCAACTCGTCTATGTCGCGTTCAGCAAGGACGAGACCACGATGGGCGTCGCCATGCCGAAGGAGGAACGCGCGGTTCTGGTGGGGGCTCGGCCCGACGTCTTCTTCCTGCCCCGCGAATCGGAGCTGCGCTTCAACTGGGTCGAGGTGCGGCTCGCTGCGCTCGACCCCGACGAGATGCGCGAGTTGGTGCTCGACGCGTGGCGGATGGTGGTGCCCAAGCGGGTGGCCCGTGAGGTGCTCGGCCCGGAGGGGGACTGACGTCGTGGACGCGCGCGATTGCCGGCAAGGGTGTGCTGACGCATGAGGATCCGCTTCGTGGAGCTCGGTAGCAGCGAGCCACCGGTCCCGGTGGGCGCCTTCGGCTCGGCCACCGATCCGTTCGTCGTCGAGCTGGCCGTGGCCGGACCGCAGCCCCTCGTCGGACTGTCCCAGGGCTCCGGCCATCTCGGCTCCGGCGCCGCCGTCCCGCTCGACTTCGTGCTGAATCGGGCCGGTGAGCTGGAGTCCGACTGGGTCGAGCACTTCGACCGGGCGGGCGCGCGGTGGACGCTGCCGTACCTGCGTGACCTGCTGGCCGGCCGGCCGGTGACGGAGGAGCGACTCCGCGCCGCCTATCGACGCCGGCACGGCCGCGAGGCCGTCATCCGGGTCGTCGAGGTGGCACGTCCGACCATCACCGCCGAGCAACTCCGTGACGAGCGTCGTGCCCGCCGGGCACGGGGTTGAGGCAGCGCCGGACGTGAGCGCTCCGGTCGCGGTCGCGGAGCAGGTCGACGAACCGTGGAAGCGACGGGCCGTTCAGAAGCGCTCGGCCCAGTAGCCGCCGGGGGCAAAGAGCTCGTCGACCAGCGGGTCGATGATGTTCGCCTCGGTCAGCAGGTCGGTGAGCACGTACCGGGCCCTGATCCATCGGGCGCGATGGTAGGTGTCCCGGAAGCTTTCCCGGCTCATCCCGATCTGGTCGGGGTGGCTGATCGCGCCGACGACGTCCAGCTTCTCCTGCAGCACGGACGCCGGCAGCAGCTGATCGCGCAGCCTCGACGAGATCGACGGCCACCGCTCGACCACCAGCTGCAACCGGGCGCGCAGCGCGTCGGCGTCCAGGTACTTGCCCTTGGTCTGGGCGATCGCCGCCTCGTGCAGGTCGGGGCTGAGCACCGTCCGCACCACGGCCTCGGTCTGCTCCCAGCTCGGGTGAGCGGCCACCGCGGCGTCGATGTCGATCATCGCCGGAATGTCCTTGGCGAGCACCACCTCGTAGAGCGCGGCGACCGCCACCGTGCCCAGCCCGACCTTGAAGCCGTGCGACAGCGGCGGATCCCAGTCGAGCCCGTAGTGCTCCATCTCCCACAGGTGGCTGAAATGGTGCCCGCCGCCGGAGGCCGGCCGCGAGGACTGGAACGCCTGCATCGCCAACCCGGACATGATCAACCCCTCGGCCAGCCCGGTCAGCGAGTCGGGGTTGCCGTCCTTGCAGCCCTGCGGATCGGACAGCGCGTCGCGCAGCGGACCCTGCACCAGATCCCACACCGCCGGGTCGATCCGTTCGATGCCGAGTTCGTCGGCGATGATCCAGTCGCCGCCGGCCGGGACCTTCTCGATCAGGTCGCCGAAGCCGGTGGCGGTCAGCCGCACCGGCGCGCCGGCCATGATGTCCAGGTCGGCGATCACCGCCGCCGGGGCGGGACAGCTGAGGGTCTGCTTGAAGCCGTCCTTGCTGATCGACGAACCGAACGAGGCATAGCCGTCCATCGAAGCGGCGGTACCGACGCAGATGTACGGCCGGCCCAGTTCACCGACGGCCCGCTTGGCGATGTCGTTGAGGGTGCCGGACGCCACCGCGACGACGACCGCGTCGAGGCCGGCGATGGCGTCGCGCAGGGTCTCGATGTTGTCGTAGCCGGCGTACAGGGTCGGCGTCCCGGGGAAGATGTACGGCTCGGCCTGCGGGACGCCGGCCGCGGTGAGCGAGGCAGCGGCCTGCTCGCCGGCCACCCGCCAGTGGTTCTCGTCGGCGACGATGATCGCGGTTCGTCCCGGGAACAGCGCGGCGAAGACGTCGCCGGTGCGGGCGACCACCCCGCGTCCGATCTCGATCGCCTTGGTGTCGGTGGCCGTGCCGAGCGCGCGTTCGATCAGGGATTCGGGCATGACACTCCTTCGGGTCGATGCTGACGTTTCCTGCGAGGCTAGCCCAACGGTCTCCGGTATGGACCACGACCACGACGGCGTCTCGTTGCGAAGGCGACGCCCGCGGCAGCCCCGGAGGCCGCACCTGGCGGCGTGGCGCCGCTAGAAGGACCCCCGCGCCCACACAGTTCCGGACGGCGCCACCAGTTCGACGGCGACCGGGGCGTCGCCGCTGAGCGGCACCAGCCAGGAGCCGGACGCGGTGCGGCGTCCGTAGTCGGCGGTCAGCGTCCAGGTGCCGCCGTTGCGCCGGCTGCCGTCGGCCTTCACCAGGATGCAGTCGTACCGGGCGCCGGTGCGGCCGGCGGTCACGTTGAGCAACAGGTAGGCCCGCCCGTCGCGCTGGGTGAGACCCACCGAGCCGATCGCGACGCCGTCCTCGGTGAGCAGCCGGGTGGCCGTCGGCGCGGGAAGGGTGCTGACCGCGGGCGGACGGTTCAGCCAGGCGTTGACCCCGATCGAGCCGCCGACCCCGACCAACAGCCCGGCCAGCACGCAGGCCACCAGCAGCAGTCGCGTCCGGCGCGGGCCCGCGTTGGCCGTGGACTCCACGCCCGGCGCCATCGCGGCGAGGACCCGGCCCGAGAACCCCGCCGGCGGGGCGATCGACACCGCGGCGGTCAGGGTCTGCTGCAGGCCGTCGGAGAGCTGGGCATACTCGTCGCGGCACGTCGAGCAGGCGGCCAGATGAGCCACCAGGCGCTCCTGCTCGTCGCCCTCGACATCGGCCAGCGCCAGCCCCACCAGCTGGTCCGGATCGGGATGCCACTCGGTCATGTCTCGGCCTCCATCGCCTGCCGCATGCGCAGCAGGCCCGTGCGAATCCTGGTCTTCGCGGTGCCCAGCGGGATGCCCTCGTGCTCGGCGACCTCACTCGCGGTGCGTCCGCCGATCACCGCCAGCACGACCGCGCGGGCCTGGTCGACGGGCAGCCGTCCGAGCCGTTCCACCG
>CALMIQ010000270.1 GCA_937863965.1 uncultured Micropruina sp. | reverse complement strand
ACGCCCAGCACCGCCGACTGGATCCAGCCGTTGAGCGTCGTGGAGTAGCCGTTCTGGGCCGTCATCACCGCGCTGATCGGGACGTCGGCCGCCCGGATCAGCTCCTGCAGGGCGTGCACGTAGTCGACCGGACGGATCTCCCAGTCCTTGGCGGCCGGGGCACCGATCGCCGTCACCGTCGCCACCCAGGTGTCGTCCGGCAACTCGTCCACGGACGCCAGCACCGGCCGTTCCAGGCTGGTGGCCAGCTCCCCCATCAGCTCGCCGTGGTGCTTCCAGCCACCACCGCCGCAGGCCAGGACGCCGCCGCCCAGGACGGCATGGCGGGCATCGTCGCGGGTCAGTTCTCTCATCGTCCGCTCCCCTTCACCGAGCTCAACCAGGTCAGCGGCGACCGTCCGGTCTCGCCGCCCGCCGCGACGCTGTCGGCCGCCTCGGGATAGCCGGCGACGGCATGGCGCAGCACCCCCAGCCCGCTGTCGGCGTCCAGGCAACGCCGTAGCCGGACGGCGGTTTCCGGACGTCCGTCGGCGACGATCGACACCCCGGCCGACTGCATCCAGCCGGAGTAGCCGCCACCGCCGGAGTGCAGCGCGACCAGGTCGGCACCGGTGGCGGCGAGCAGCAGGCCGTCGAGCAGCGGGAAGTCCGTCGACCCGTCGGAGCCGTCCCGCATCCCCTCGGTGCCGATCCGCGGGTGGGTCATCGACGCCGCATCGAGATGGTCGCGGCTGAACAGCACCGGCGCGGCCAGCGTGCCGTCGGCGACCAGGTCGTTGGCGGCCACCGCGAAGGCGGACCGTTCCCCGTGACCCAGCCAGCAGGACCGGGCCGGCAAACCCTGCGGCGGAACGTTCGTCCGTGCCAGGCCGATCCAGCGGGCGATCTCGGGACGGTTCGGGAAGAGCCGGACGGCGAGCTCGTCGAGCACCCGCTGGTCCGCGTCAGCCCCGGACAGGCAGACCCACCGGAACGGCCCGATGCCCCGGGCGAACAGCGGCCGCAGATAGGCCTCCATGAAGCCGGGGATCGTGTTCACCCGGTCCTCGGCGTCCGGGCCGAGATGTTCGATGGCCTGCACCCGCAGGTTGTTGCCGTTCTCGAAGACGACCGCACCGGCCGCGGCGAGTTCGAGCATCGCCTCGACCTGGCGGGCCATCGAGGCGCGGGCGTCGCGTTCCACCCGTTCCGGCCGCTCGTCGCGGGCCCGGCGCCAGGCGTCGAGCCGGTAGCCCCGCGGCAGGTAGCCGAAGCGGGCGTCGTGCGCGGCGGTCTGGTCGGTGACGATGTCCGGGACGATGCCGCGCCGGGCGATCTCGGGGTACACGTCGGCCGCGTTGCCGACCAGTCCGACGGCGACCGGCGCCTCGGCGTCCAGGACCGTCGCCAGGGCGGCGTCGAGGTCGTCGGTGACCCGGTCCAGCCCGCCGGCCAGCCGTAGCCGCTCGGCCTTCGCCGGGTCGGCCTCGACGGTCAGCGAGCTGAGCCGCAGCATCCGCGCGCTGATCGGCTGGGACGAACCCATCCCGCCCAGGCCCGAGGTGAGCACCCACCGGCCGTCCAGCGCCTCGGCCTCGCCGCCCGGCGCCGCGCCGAAGTGCACCCTGGCGATCGTGCCGAACAGCTCGTAGGTGCCGGCCAGGACGCCCTGGCGTCCGATGTACTGCCAGGCGCCGGCGGTGAGCCCGCCCCAGATGGTCTGGCCGGCCGCGACACGCTCGTAGAACCGCTCCGGACTCGCCCACCGGCCGACCGTGTTGTTGACCGCCGAGAGCACCAGCGGTGCGGACTCGCCGGTCTCCAGGACGCCGACCGCAGCCCCGGACGCCAGCACCAGGGTCTGCTGCTCCTCCAGGCCGAGCAGCGCGTGCGCGATGGCCCGGGCCTGCGTCCAGTCCCGCGCGGCCTTGCCGAGCGAGGCGTAGACGATCAGCTCGTCGGGGTTCTCGCCGATCTCGAGGACGTTCTCGAACATCCGCAGCAGCGCCTCGGCGCGCCAGTTGCGGGCGCGCAGGCCTCGTCCGCGCTGGGCCCGCTGCGGGACGCCGGGGCCGGCGAGCAGGCTGCTCACCGGTCGGTGTGGTCCGGCGGCCGGCGCCCGGTCGGGCACCTCGGTGGCCGGATGGAGACGTGTGAGGTTCACGGTTGTGCTCTCTGGGTGACGGTGGGCGGGCCGGCTCAGTGCTGAGCGGGACGCGCCGCGGCGGTGTGCCCGGATCGGGCGCGGGTTCGGCCGGACGACCTCAGGTCGAGCGGCTGCGCACGACGCCTCGGCCGATGGGGCCGGACGGGTGGTGGCTCGGTTCGCTGGTCGTGCCGGGGACTACGGACACGCACACATCATCGCGGGCATACCGGGACACTCGACGGCGCCGAAGGCTGCCGTGGTCCGACCGGTGTTCCCGCTGATGAACATGAGCGGACTGTACGTGGC
>CALMIQ010000269.1 GCA_937863965.1 uncultured Micropruina sp. | reverse complement strand
CAGCTGGCGTCCGGCACGGTCCGCGAGCCCCACGCGTCCGAGATAGACCGGGTCGCTGCCGTCGGCGAAGGTCATCCGGCCGAGGCAGGCGTCCCGGCCGAACCGCTGCAGCAGCCGCAGCCGGGCGCTCAGCCGGTGGATCTCCAGGTCGCGGTCGAGCGCCTGACGACCCCGGACGCCGGGCGCCCGGCGCAGCTCGTCGAGGCGGGCGGAGAGCTCGGTGATCTGCTCGGCGACGGTCGCGGCGATCGCCGCGAGGTGTCGTTCGTCGGCGCCGATCAGGGCCGGGTCGGCCTTGGCGGCGAGGCGCTCGGGAAGCTGGAAAGCACTCGTGACGGGGGGCATGGCGCCCGATTCTGCCTCCGCCTGGGGGTCTTGCGGCAAGCCCCGGGATGGGTTATAGCTTGGAACTGCAGGGTGATAGCGTCGCGGCTCATGGCATCCGGCTATCTCCACGGACACGCCGAGAGCGTGCTGCGCTCTCACCGCACCCGCACCGCCGCGAACTCGGCGGCCTACCTGCTCGGGCGGCTTCGCCCCGGGCTGTCCCTGCTCGACATCGGCAGCGGACCGGGCAGCATCACCGCCGACCTGGCCCGCCTCGTCGCACCCGGACGGGTGGCGGCGATGGAGACCTCGGAAGAGATCCTGGCCCTGACCCGCGCCGGGGTGGCGGCAGCGGGTGGTCCCGAGGTGGACTATCTGGTCGGCGACGTCCATGCCCTGGACCTGCCCGACGACTGCTTCGACGTCGTCCATGCCCACCAGGTGCTGCAGCACGTGGCCGACCCGGTGCGCGCGCTGCGCGAGATGGTGCGGGTCTGCCGGCCGGGCGGCGTGGTGGCCGTCCGGGACGGCGACTACGGTGCGTTCGCCTGGTTCCCGGCCAGTCCCGGGCTCGATCGCTGGCTCGAGCTGTACCGGGCCGCCGCGCGCGCCACCGGTGGTGAACCGGACGCCGGACGGCGCCTGCTCGGCTGGGCGCACGCCGCGGGTTGCCGTCGGGTCACCGCCAGCTCGAGCACGTGGTGCTACGCCGACCCCGAATCACGGACGGCCTGGGGCGAAGGCTGGGCCGATCGCATCCTGCACTCGGCGGTCGCGACCCAACTGCTGGCCTCCGGCCTGGCGGACGCGGACGAACTCGCCGCCATCTCCGCCGCCTGGCGCGACTGGTCGGCGCAGGACGACGGCTGGTTCAGCCTGTTGCACGGCGAACTGCTCATCCACGTCTGAGCGGGGCCAGGAGGACCAAGAGGGCTAAGTTGTGCGCATGCAGGGAATTCGGCTGAGCACGATCACCCTCGGGGCGTCCGACCCGGTGTCGCTGGCCCGCTTCTACGCCCGGCTGCTCGGCTGGACGCTCGGGCCAATCGACGACCCGACCTGGGTGGGCGTGCGCAACCCGGACGGCGGGGTCGGGATCGCCTGCCAGCTGGAGAAGCACCACGTCAGGCCCACCTGGCCGGGCGCACCCGGTGATCAGCAGATGCAGCTCCATCTGGAGATCCAGGTGGACGACCTGCAGGCCGGCCTGCGCCACGCCCTGCAGTGCGGAGCCCGGATGGCCCGCTACCAGCCGCAGGCCGACGTCCGGGTCTGCCTCGACCCGGCCGGTCACCCGTTCTGCCTGTGGGTGGAGGTCTAGGACGTCAGGTCGTCACGTCCGCGACCGGAGCTCCGGTGAGCCGGATCAGGTCGTCGGGGGTGAGCTTGAAGACCGCGTGCGGGTGACCCGCGGCGGCCCAGATCACGTCGAACCGGAACAGTTCGGTGTCGATCAGCTCGACGCTCGGGTTGCTGTGCGCCACCGGGGACACGCCGCCGATCGAGAAGCCCGTCGCCGCCTTCACGAACGCCGCGTCGGCCCGGCCCAGTTCGCCGACCTTCGCGGCCACCTTCGCCTCATCCACCCGGCGGTCGCCCGACGTCATCACCAGCACCGCGGCATCGTCGCTGCGGCGCCGGAAGATGATGCTCTTGACGATCTGCCCGAGTTCGACGCCGAGGGCGTCCGCCGCGTCCTGGGCGGTGCGGGCCGAGTCGGACAGCAACTGCGGGGCATGCGGATGGCCGAGCTCGGCCAGTCGGGCGGAGACGCGCTGGGTTCCATCGGGGAGGGCACCATCGGGCAGGACGGAGGTCATGCCCCCATCCTGCCCGACGCGGTCGCTCAGAACACCGGCAGCATCCAGCTGAGCACCGGGGTGGACTGCAGCCCGACCAGCAGGCACAGCGCGATCAGCATGCCGATGCTCCACCAGATGACCCGGCGCAGGATGTCGGACTCGCGGCCGAGCAGGCCGACCGCCGTGGCGGCGATGGTGAGGTTCTGCGGGCTGATCATCTTGCCGACCACGCCGCCGGAGGTGTTCGCGGCCACCAGCAGGGTCGGATCGATGCCGGCCTGCAACCCGGCCGTCTGCTGCAGCGTGCTGAACAGCGCGTTCGCGGAGGTGTCCGAGCCGGTCACCGCGGTGCCGATCCAGCCCAGCACCGGCGAGAAGAACGCGAAGGCCGCCCCGGTGCCGGCGATCCAGGTGCCGATGGTGATGGTCTGGCCGGACAGGTTCATCACATAGGCCAGCGCCAGCACCGAAGCCACCGTCAGGATCGAGTAGCGCAGCTTCACCAGGGTCGCCCAGATCTCGCCGATCACCTCGCCGGCCGAGACCCGGTAGACGATCGCGACGATGACCATCGAGATCAGCAGCGAGGTGCCCGGGGACGAGAACCACTGGAAGTTGTAGATCGTCGAGGCGCTCGGGGTGCCGGCCGCGGTCAGCACGTGGCCGTCCAGGCCGGGCCACGGGATCTTGATGTCGGTGGACGCCATCCAGTTCTTGACCGGGTCGATCAGCTTGGTCACCGAGAAGACCGCGATCACCAGCAGGTACGGGAACAGCGCCATGAAGATCCGGCCGCCGTCGAGGTGCGCCGTGCCCTTATCGGCGTGCAGGGTGGGCAGGGCGGAACGCTCCTTCTCGGTCATCGACGCCAGTTCGGCGTCCCGGTCGGCGTGCAGGGTGGCCAGCGCGTCGGCTGCCCCCTCGGGCTTCCAGAACCGCAGGAACCCGACCGCCGCGGCGAGGCCGAACAGCGAGGCGATGATGTCGGTCAGTTCGACCGACAGCCAGGTCGCCGAGACCCACTGCGCGACGGCGAACGCCAGGCCGGTGACCAGCGCGATCGGCCAGAGCTGCTTGAAGCCCCGCTTGCCGTCGGCGAGCAGCACCAGGATCAGCGGGACGAACGCGGCCAGCAGCGGCGTCTGGTGGCCGACGTAGGCGCCGATCTCCTGGTACGGGATCTTGGTCAGGTTGCCGGCGGTGATGATCGGGATCGCGATGGCGCCGAAGGCGACGGGCGCCGTGTTGGCCACCAGCACCACGATCGCCGCGCGCAGCGCCGAGAAGCCGATCGCCATCAGCATCACGCCGGTGATCGCCACCGGGGCGCCGAACCCGGCCAGCGCCTCGAGCAGGCCGCCGAAGCAGAAGGCGATCAGCATGGCCTGCACCCTGGGATCGTCGCTGACCAGCGCGAACACCCCGCGCAGATCCTCGAACCGGCCGCTGACAACGGTGATCTGATACAACACGATGGCGGTGAAGACGATCCACATGATCGGGAACATGCCGAACACCGCGCCCTGGGTGGCGGCCAGTACCGCCAGCACGGCCGGCATCTGCCAGGCGAAGACGGCGACGCCGATGGCTACCGCCAGCGCGGTCAGCCCGGCCCAGTGGGCCTTCCAGCGCAGCCAGCCCAGGGTGATGAAGATGGTGACCAGTGGCAGCAGTCCGACGATGGCGGACAGCCATAACGGACCGAGCGGCGATATCTGCGGTGTGTAGTTCATCGGTTTCTCCTGTGCGGTCGGGTGAGTTCTTCCAGCAGCTCGATCGCGTGCCGGTAGTCGTGGCCCGTGGCCCGGGTCATTCCGAGCTCACAGGTCCGGTTCGAGGACAGGTAGGCGTCGAAGGCGCCGGAGCGCACCTCGGCCGCCTCGCGGGCGGTGGCGGACGCCGTCAGCTCCGGGTGCAGCAGCCCGCGGTCGCCGGCGAACGCGCAGCAGCCGGCGTCGAACGGGATCACCACCTCGTCGGCGCAGGCGGCGGCCACCCGGCGCAGGTGCTCCACGTCGCCGGCGTGCCGGTCGGAGCACGTCGGGTGCAGCACCACCCTGCCCAGCCGGCGCGGGACGTCCAGGGCCGGCAGCACCCGCTCGTCGACGAAGGCCGACGAGTCGAGCACGGTCAGCGCCGACACCCGCTCGGCCAGGCCGGTCTCGCCGGCCACCTCCAGGTCGTGGTGCAGGCTGTGCAGACCGTGCGTGCAGGAACTGGCCTCGCAGACGACGGGGAGCCGCCCGTCCTCGCTCGCCCGCAGCAGCGACGTGGCGGTGCGGACGGCCATCGCCGAGGCCCCGTCGACCAGGCCCTTGGAGCGCCACACCGTGCCGCAGCACAGCGACGGCAGGTCGTCCGGCAGCCGGACACCGACGCCGGCCCGCTCGCACAGCGCCAGGAAGGCCCGGGCCGGACCGGGGGCCCCCTCGCCCTCGGAGGGTTCGAACAGCTCACCCATGCAGGACGCGAAGAAGACCGCCTCGGCCGGTTCGGAGCCGGCCGGCAGCTTGGCGCGAGAGACTCCGGGACCGGGCAGGTCGTCGCCGGCCCGCGGCACCAGGTCGGTGGGCAGCACCTTCCGCACGGCGTCGGTGACCGCCGCCAGCACGCCGCCGGGTACCTTGTCGGCGACGGTCAGCCCGGCCCGCAGGGTGGTCAGGGTCGGCTTCCAGTGCTCGGCCAGGCCGACCCCGATCCGCTGCGCCACGGCCGGCTGGGCCTCGCGCCGGTGCTGCTTCATGAACACGCCGGTGTCGATGCTGACCGGGCAGGCCAGCAGGCACAGCGAGTCGGCGGCGCAGGTCTGCACCGCGTCGTAGGAGTAGTCGGGCTCGATCCCGGGCACACCCGCGGCGACGTCGCGCAGCAACGCGATCCGCTGCCGCGGGGTGGTGGTGACGTCCTTGCTGGGGCAGCTGGGTTCGCAGTAGCCGCACTCGACGCAGCGGTCCACCAGCGGGTCGACCAGTTCGGGCTTCTTCAGCTCCGCCATGTGGGCCTGCGGATCGGAGGTGATGATCACGCCCGGGTTGAGCACGCCGTCCGGATCGAGCAGCCGCTTCAGCTCGCGCATCACCTCGTACAGCTCGGGCCCGTACTGCCGCTCGACGAACGGCGCCATCGCCCGCCCGGTGCCGTGCTCGGCCTTCAGCGAGCCGTCCACGCCGAGCACCAGGTCGACCAGGTCCTCGGTGAACTCGGCCAGCGCGGCCACCTGCTTCGGGTCGCGCAGGTCGGGGTCGATCATGAAGTGCAGGTTGGCGTCCTTGGCGTGCCCGAAGATCACCGAGTCGTGATACCCGTAGCCGGAGCACAGTTCGCCGAGGTTGCGGACGGTTTCGGTGAGCGCCGGCATCGGCACCACGATGTCCTCCAGCAGCGCTGTCGAGCCCGGACGCCGCGCGCCGGCCACCGCCGTGTAGAGGCCCTTGCGGACCTGCCAGGCGCGTGCCCGGGCGACCGGGTCGGCGGAGAACGACGTCGGGCCGAGCGGGGTGAGGCCGTCCAGCCGGGACACCACGGCGCTCAGGTCGGCGACCGTGCCGGCCAGCTCGTCGGCGTCGATGCCCTGCGCCTCGACCAGCAGCGCCGTGTGCTGGTGGACCTCCAGCCCGGTCAGCACGTCCAGCGGGTTGGGCAGCGCCTGCGCCACCCGCAGCGAGGCGGCGTCCATCAGTTCGGCGGTGCGGGCACCGGCGCCGACCAGGCCGGGCAGCGCGTGGGTCGCCTGCGCGATGGTGTCGAAGATCAGCAGCGCGGTGGACGCCTTCGGCAGCAACGGCACGGTGTCGAAGGTCGCCGCGGCGATGAACCCGAGCGTCCCCTCCGATCCCACCATCAGGTGGGCCAGCATCTGCACCGGGTCGTCGAAGTCCAGGAACGAGTTGATTCCGTAGCCCATGGTGTTCTTCATCGAGAACTGGTGCTCGATCCGGCGCACGGAATCGGGGTTGCCGCGGACCCGGTCGCGCAGCCTGGCCAGGCCGGCCCACAGTGCCGGTTCCACCGCGCGCAGGTGGGCATCGGCGTCCGCCGCGGCGGTGTCGATCACGGCGCCGCTGAGCAGCACCAACTCGAGCCCGGCCAGCGTCCGGTAGGTGTTCTGGGTGGTGCCGCAGGCCATTCCCGAGGAGTTGTCGGCCACCACGCCGCCGATCGTGCAGGCGATCTCGCTGGCCGGGTCGGGCCCGAGAATGCGGCCGTGGGGGGCCAGCCGGGCGTTCACCGCGCGGACGGTCGCCCCCGGCTGGCAGCGCACCCGCGCGCCGCCGTCCAGCACCTCGATGTCGCGGAAGCCGCGGCGGGTGTCGATCAGCACCCCGTCGCTGACCCCCTGCCCCGACAGCGAGGTGCCGCCGGAACGAAAGGTGACGCCGACGCCGTGCGCCCGGGCGACGGCGACCGCGCGCGCCACGTCGGCCGTGCCGGCGGCCAGCACGACGGCCTGCGGCCGCAGCAGGTAATGGGAGGCGTCGTGGGCGAAGCGCGAGATGTCGATCGCGCGGTCGGTCACGACCTCGTCACCGACGGCCTGCCGCAATGCCTGCACAAGGGTCCTACCGACCATGGTCGCTCCTTTGCAAAGGCCTGACCATAGAAAAGTAAGATGGTCAATGGTCAGATGTCAAGCGAAACTGACATACTGACCTCCGTGGCATCGAGGAACGACCCGGCCCGGGTCGAGTGGCAGCATATCCCACGGATGCGGGCCTACGAGCTGGTGATCCGGCAGATCGAGGACCAGATCCTGGCCGGCGCCCTCCATGTCGGCGATCAGCTCCCCGCCGAACGCGACCTGGCAGCCAAGCTGGGCGTCAGCCGGGCCGCGGTGCGCGAGGCGATGCGTGCGATGGAGGCGCAGGGCGTCGTCCGCTCGGGCGTCGGGGTGGGGCCTGACAGCGGGACCTTCCTGACCTCGATGCCCAGCAAGGCGCTCACCCAGTTCCTGCGCCTGCACATGGCCCTGGCCAACTTCCCGATCGACGACGTCCTCGAGGCCCGGATCATGCTCGAGCGGTGGAGTGCCCGGCTGGCCGCGCGCCAGGCCTCTGCGGACGATCTCACCGCGATGGCCCGGCTGCTGGACGCCATGGACGCCGAGACCGACGACATGCAGGCGTTCAACGAGCTCGACACCGACTTCCACGTGGCCATGGCCGAGGCGGCCCACAACACCCTGATCACCGAGATGACCACCGCCATCAGGCACTCGATGCGCTCGATGGTGCTGGCCTCGTTCCGCGATCACGGCGACTGGCCGCGGTTGTCGGGCCAGCTGCGGACCCAGCACCGGGCCATCTACGACGCCATCGTGGCGCGCGACCAGCAGCGGGCCGCGGACGCCGTCGAGGAGCATCTGCGCAGCGCGTACGCCACCCTCGGCTGGGGTTCCGCCGGCTGACGCCTGGCAGAGGGGGCGTCCGAGGAGGAGTATTTCGACAGGGCGCACGGAGCACCTACCGGGTGTTCCGTCCCGGACGCTGGAGGAGACATGCCCGTACCCCGCAACGACGCCGCGATCGGCGTCCTGTCGACCGTGCTCACCCAAGGCCACCACGACCGGCCCGCCGATCTGGTGGACTACCGCGGCTACGAGATCCACCAACCGGACGGTTGGTTGTGGGAGGAGGCGCAGGCCCAGCCGGGGCTGCAGGACGCGGACGCCTACGATCTGGCGGACGCCCCGGACGACGCCCGGCTGCACGAGCCGCCCGGGCCGGTGCTGGACACCGCCGGCGGGCGGGAGGGCTTCACCACCGGGCAGCAGGAGTACTGCCGGCGCAGCCTGGACGTCACGATGAAGGGCGGCACCACCAGCGGCGTGATCTACCCGCTCGCCCTGTGCGAACTGGCCCGGCGGTTCCGCTTCCGCAACCTGGGCGGCGCCTCCGCCGGCGCCATCGCCGCCTCCCTGGCCGCCGCGGCCGAACTGGGTCGCAGCCGGCGGGCGTCCGGGCAGGTCGTCGCGGACACCCGGGACGCCGAGCAGGTCGCCCAGGGCCGGCTGCGGCAGGGCTTCGCCGGGCTGGCCGACGTGCTCGCCTGGCTCACCCAGCGCGACCGTCCGCAGGCCGCGGAGGAATACCGGCTGGTGCAGCTGTTCAAGCCGACGCTGGCCGGGCTGCCGCTGTTCCGGGTGGTGGCCGCCGCGATGCGCCAGCAGTACGTGCGGGGGGCCCTGCTGCTGCTGGTCAGCCTGGACGTCAAGGCGCTGGCGCTCACCCTGGTGCCGTTCGCGCTGGCCCCGCTGGTGCTGTCGGTCAGCGCGCCCTGGAGCTGGGGCTGGGGACCCTGGTACAGCCTCGGCAATTACTGGTGGTCGGTGCTGCTGCTCTGGTTGGCCTTCGCCTGGCTGATCCCGCTGGCCGGCGCGCTGGCCACCCTGCCGAGGCGTCCGCAACGCACCGCCCCGGACGGCTTCGCCGAGCCCGTTCCGGTGCCGCCGCCCCCGATCGCCGAACGCAGCGCCACCCGCACCCTGGCGATCGTGCTGGTGGCCGCCGTCGCCTGGGTGCTGGCCACTGTCTACGCGCTCGGCGCGGTCGGCCTGCTGCTCACCGTGGTGATGCTGGTGGCCGAGATGGCGTTCGTGCTGGTGGGCTTCGCGATCGGCATCGCGACCTTCTCGACCACCGCCAAGGACCACCGATTCGGCCTGATCGGCGGCTCGGGCGCTGCCACCGACGACAAGACCTGGCGCGGACGGCTGGCGCGGCTGTTCGACAGCGCCGCCGGCATTCTGCCGCCCAGCACCGTGCGGGCGAACCTCACCGACTGGCTGACCGGGGCGCTGGCCGACCTGGCCGGGCTGGGTGCCGACGAGGTGCTGCGCTTCGGCCACCTCTGGGCCGGCGGCGACTACACCCCGGGCGACCCCGACGGAACCGGACGCGCCGCCGCCGACAACGCCCGGCTGCGGTCGATCAACCTCGAACTGATGAGCACCGAGCTGATCCGGCGGGCGCCGTACCGGTTCCCGCTGCCGGCCGCCGAATCCAACCGGGACCGGCTCTGGTTCGACCCGGCCGATCTGGTCGGTCTGCTGCCCGAGCGGGTCATCGCGGCCATGACCGCCGACGCCACCCCGCAACGCGTGCGTTCCCTGGGCACCGGCGCCGAGCTCGTCCTCTACCCGTTCCCGCAACCCTGGGACCTGCCCGTGGTGTTCGCCACCCGCGCCTCGCTGGCGCTGCCGGCGCTGTTCCAGGCCGTCCGGCTGTACGAGCTGCGCGAGGGATCGGCCCCGGTGCGCACCGAGTTCGGCGCCCGACTGGCCCGGGGCGGCGAGGAACTGCGCTTCCCGGGCCATGCCGGAGCCGCCCAGGTGGCCCAGGAGCTCTGGCTGACCGACGGCGGGGTGACGTCCAACTTCCCGATCCACATGTTCGACTCGCCGCTGCCGCTGTGGCCGACGGTCGGCATCGACCTCGGCACCCACCCGGCCGGCGCCGGGCACCAGGACGTCTACCTGCTCGGCGACGCCGGCGCCGCCAAGGAACTGGGGACGCCGCTGGGCCGGGCGATGAGCAGCTTCGTCGGCGCCGTGCTGGGCACCGGCCTGCAGTGGCGCGACACCGCCCAGCTGTGGATGCCGGCCTTCCAGGCCAGGATCGCGGTGGTCCGGCAGCGCGGCTACGAGGGCGGCAACAACCTGTTCATGACGCGGGACGACATCGCCTCGCTTGCCCTGCGCGGGGTGGTCGCCGGCATGCGGCTGCGCCGCCGGTTCGCCAGCGACGCCCAGTGGCACCGTCAGCAGTGGCTGCGGCTCCGGGTGGCGGCCGAGAGTCTGGTCGGGCTGTCGGAGCGGCTGCGGGTCTCGCTGCGCGAGCCGGCCTACGCCTGGCTGATCCCGCGGCCGGGCACCGGCGACCCGTGGGCCGAGCTGGACGCCCTGCCCGGCCGGCTGGCCGGCCAGGCCGACCCGAACCCGCCGGTGGCCGCCGCGGACGCCCCCGACCCGGCGGTCGACTGGTACCGGCCGGACGCCGCCGACTTCTTCGACGAGCTCGAGTCGCTGCTGGAACCGATCCGGAACGGCACCGCGAAGCCGGCGGTGCTGCAGGAGGGTGCGCCGCGTCCGTTCGCCGAGCTCCGCCAGGTGCCTCGGAGCTGAGCGGCGCGGGGCCCATTGTCCAGAGGTGGGAACATGGAGGGGTGAGCCAACCCTCCGATCCGCCCCGCCCGCTGCCCGGCATCGCGTCCCCCATCGCGGCCGCGGTGTTCGCCGGCGTCCTGGTCTGGCTGACCTGGTGGGCCATGGTGACCACCGGGCGCGGCCAGCGGCTGGACGCGCTGGCCATGGAGGGTTCGCACATCGGCGCCTGGCGGATCGACGACCAGGCCGATCAGCTGCTGGCGACGGTGTCGGTGCCGATGGTCGCCGCGATCATCGCGGCGGTGCTGGCGATCGGGGCGGTCCGCGGGCGGCTGGTCGCCGGGGTGGCGGCCGCCGCGGCGGTGACCGGGGCGAACGTCACCACCCAGCTGCTCAAGTACCGGATCTTCGACCGGGACGACCTGCTCGACCTGGGCGGCTGGAACGGCACCAACACGCTGCCCTCGGGGCACACCACGGTGGCGGCGGCCGCCCTGGTCGGGTTGATCCTCGTCGTGCCGCCCGCGCTGCGCTCGTTCACCACCGCCGTGGGCGTGCTGGCGGTCTCTGCCTACGGCTTCGCCACCCTGGTCAACCAGTGGCACCGGCCCTCGGACGTGACGGCCGCCATCCTGGTGGCCTGCGCCTGGGGCTATCTGGCGGTGGCCGCGATCCGGCTGGCCGAGGGCGCCGGACGGATCCGGGACGCCGCCCACCGGCCGGGAGCGATCTCGGTGGCCCTGGTCGCGCTGGGCATCTGCGGCCTGGCGCTGTCGGCGGCGGCCGGCTACCTGGCCTGGGACGGCGAGCCCGACACCGCCGACCGGACGACGGCGCTGATCGCCTACGTCGGCGGCGTCGCCGCCCTGTTCGGCGTTGCCTGCGGCGGTTTCGGCGCCCTGCTGCGGCTGCTGGACGCCACCCGTCCGCTGCCGCGGCAATGGGAGCGGGGCCAGCGGGAGCGGGTCGAACTGGGCGGCATCCACCAGGGCGGCACCACGGCTGCTGCGCCCGCGCCACCAGGCTGAGCCTCGTCGAGGGAGGCAGGCTTCGTCGTTCGTGTCGCTGTGCCATCGTTTGGACGAGGTCGCTGCAGGGTAGGGTTTGTTAGTTCATTTGGCTATCCGTACCGGCAAAACAAGGTTGGGTCTATAGATACGGTGACGCCGCTTCCTGGGTGTACTCGGAAGCGATGGGAGCCGGCGACAGAACAGCCGCCACCCTGATCGCCGTCCAGGAGGTTCGCCACATCCACCATCTGGCGATGACCCTGGTGTGGCAGATCCCCTCACCCGGACGCGACGGACGCCGAAATCGCCTGGCAACTTTCCGGCGCCACGACATCCAACCCTTCGCGGAAGGCATGACACCCCCGTCGTAGCGTTGGTGCGACCTTGCCGCCCTTGCCGCGGACCTTCAGCACCCGGTGGCCGTGTTCCTCACC
>CALMIQ010000268.1 GCA_937863965.1 uncultured Micropruina sp. | reverse complement strand
TGGGCGAGTGCGGCGTACAGCGCCTCGGGGACGTACTTGCCCCCGAAGATGTCGTAATGCCCCGCGGCATCGGGTAGCGACACGATCCATCCTCGGTTCTCGTCGGGTGCGGACGCCCCACTCTACGCACTCGGCTCCGGGCGCCGACGGGCGGGTCAGAGGCTGGCGTCCAGGTCGTCCAGGAAGTCGCGCTGCGCCTGAGTCTCGGGCACCCGGACGCCGCGCGCGCGGCCGATGATCGCCCACGCCTCGGCCGGCCGAACGCCCTCCAGCCGCAGCACCACCGCCGCCAGCAGCGACGAACGCCCGATGCCGGCCCGGCAGTGGATCGCGACCCCGCGTCCGGCCAGTAGATCGTCCCGGACGCCGCGGGCCACGGCGAGCGCGTCGGCGGCGTCCGGGACGCCGAAGTCGGAGGTCGGCAGCCGGACGAAGCGAATGCCCCGTCGGCCGGCCTCGGCGACCTCGTCCGCCAGGCCCAGGGCGTCCGCCTCGCGGTCGTCCAGCAGGCTGACCAGTGTGTTCACGCCCGCCCGGCGCAGGGCGTCCAGCTGATCGGGCAGTCGCTCCCCGCCTTCAGGCGCGGGCAGCGTCCACAACCGGCCCTGGCCCACCCGATCGATGGCATACATCCTCGGCATGGGAGTAAGTGTGCCGCCGGGGCCGACTCGTGACGGGCGGTTCGATCCGGGGACGGTTCTTCCGGTCACCGGGGACGGTTATCCCGGTCAGCTGCGGCCTGGACGCGGCGCCAGCCGCCGGCGCGGTTGTTGGCGATCACGGCCCGGAAGAGCTCCACCAGCGCCTCCTCATCGACGACCGCGCCGGCGTACAGCTGGATCGAGCGGGCGGTGGCGTTGCCGTGGCCCTGGTTGATCAGCCCGGCCGGATCGGGCGCGATCGGGTCGTAGATGAACACGTTGAGGTGGTCCTTGGTGCCCAGCAGGGCGCAGATGTTGCCGTCCAGCACGAAGTACGGCAGCCGGGTGCGTTTGATGGTCTCCTGCACCTCGGCGTCCGCCCGGTGCACCAGGTCGCGGACGCGCGCCGCCAGTGCGGCCTGCCAGTCCGGCAGCGTTGCCAGGTAGTCGTCGACCCGCGGGTCGGTGTGCGGCGCCATCTGCGGCCTCCCTCCCGGAGACCGCCATTGTGCTCCGGGAGCGCACCCGGCGCGAGGCCCCCGGCGTCCGGTGTGGACGCGGGGGCCTCGACGATGCCGCGGGGGTGGTGGCTGGGGTCAGTCGGCGGCGTCCGCCTTGGCGAACTGCTCCTCGAGAGCGGCGACGTCCACCTCGGCGACCACCTGCTTGGTGCCGTTGTACACGTCGGCGTCGAGTTCGCCGCCCGCCTTCGCCACCAGCATGGCGACGAAGGTGTCGCCGTTGACGTTCAGGAAGGTCCGGAAGATGCCGGCGAACCAGTCGACCGCGATCAGCAGGCCGACCGCCTCGAACGGCAGGCCGAGGGAGGTGGCCAGGAACATCGCGACCACCGGGAACCCGCCCGGGACGGTGATGGTGCCCATGTTGAGCAGGATGGCCAGCGCCATGCCCATCGTGATCTGGCCGAGGCTCAGTTCGACGTTGCCCGACTGGGCCAGGAACATCACCACGATCATGTAGTTGAGCACCGCGCCGTAGGAGCCCATGGTGAGGCCGACCGACAGGGTGAAGTTGGCCACCCGCTGGCTGACGCCCACCTTCTCGACGGCGTTGCGCAACACGGTGGGGAAGGTGACCGCCGAGCTGGTGGTGGTGATCGCGATCAGGGTCTGCTCGGAGAGTTTGCTCGGCAGCAGGCCCGGGTTTAGACCGGTGCGCAGCCACACCACCAGCACGAAGATCGCCATCACGATCAGCACGCCGATCAGGGTCGAGCCGAGGTACTTCAGCGCCGTGGTGACCAGGGCGAAGCCGACGTCCCCGGCCAGTGCGGCCAGCAGGCAGAACACCCCGACCGGAGCGATGTACATGACGAACCTGATCATGATCAGGACGACCTGCTGGGCCTGGTCGAGCAGGTCGACGACCAGCCGGTTGCCGGTCTTGTTCACGTAGCTGTTCAACGCCACGCCGAACAACAGGGAGAAGATGATGATCGGCACCATGGCCGCGGTGGACATGGCGGCGAAGATGTTCGTCGAGACGAAATTCAGCAGGGTGGCCTGCCAGCCGGTCGCCTCGCCGGCCTCGCCCGGCAGCGACGGGTCGACGCCGCCGCTGAACGTGATCCCCGCCCCGGGCTGAATGGTCGCTCCGAGCACCCAGGCGATGACCGCGGCGACGATCGAGAATCCGATCATCCACTTGAAGGTGCGGAACGCCATCCGGCCCATTCCCGAGCCGCTCATCGAACCCGTCGCGACGATGACGGACGTCATCACCAGGGGCACGATCGACATCTGGATCAGCCGGATGAACAGATCCCCGACGAACTTGACGTTGCTCGCCCACTCTCCGACGATCAGGCCGAATACGATGCCCGCGACGGCTGCGAGACCGATCTGGGCCGCGGGGTGCTTGAGGATCTTCATCGCTACCTCCGGTGCGGGGGGTTGACAGGTGGTCAGCGTTGACGCTGAGTCCCGGGTATTAGGGCGAAGGTACGGATGCGTGTCAATTGCGTGTCAGCGCGGTATATCCGACCGGAGGGCGGGGGCCGTCCCCGGACCGCTCAGGAGGCGGCGGCGATGAAGTCGGCCACGGCACGGCGCGGGTCGCCGTGCTTGACCAGGGCCTCGCCGACCAGGATCACGTCGGCGCCGGCGTGGGCGACGCGGCGGACGTCGTCCAGCGACAGGATGCCGGACTCCGCGACCTTGACCACGTCGTCCGGGATCAGGCCGACCAGCCGCTCGAACTGGGCAAGGTCGACGTCCAGGGTCTGCAGGTTGCGGTTGTTCACCCCGATCAGGGACGCCCCGGCATCCACCGCCCGCCGGGTCTCGTCGGGGGTGTGCACCTCGACCAGGGCGGTCAGGCCGAGCGTCCTCGTGGTCGCCATCAACGCCGACAGTTCGTCGTCGGTGAGTGCGGCCACGATCAGCAGCGCCAGGTCGGCGCCGGCGGCACGCGCCTCCCAGAGCTGGTAGTCGGTGACCATGAAGTCCTTGCGCAGCAGCGGCGTGTCCACCGCCGCACGGACGGCCTCCAGATCGGCCAGGGTGCCGCCGAAGCGGCGCCGCTCGGTCAGCACCGAGATCGCGGACGCCCCGCCGGCGGCGTACTGCGCGGCCAGCGCCGCCGGATCGGGAATGTCGGCCAGCGCGCCCTTGCTCGGACTGGACCGCTTCACCTCGGCGATCACCGCCAGCGGCTCGGCGCGAAACGCCGGCATCGGGTCGCGCGGCGCCGCCATGGTCGCCACCACGGCCGCGAGTTCGTCCAGGCTCCGGCGGGCACGCCGGTCGGCGAGATCCTCGCGAACGCCGGCGACGATCTCGTCCAGCACTCCCATCGTCAGGCGCCCAGCCCCATCTTGCTCATCACGCCGCCGACGGCCGCACCGAGCAGCACGATCGCGATCGATACCCAGACCAGCGTCCAGGCCGGGCCCATCAGGAACGCGACGGTGCCCAGCAGAAAGCCCGCTCCCGAGATGCTGACCCCCGTCCACGCCGCGGGTGTGCGGCCGTGGTGATAGTGCTTGCCGCTAGCGGACATGGGTCTCTCCTGCCTCCGTCGGACGTCGTGCCGCCTATTGTGGCCGCTTCGTCGGCTCCCCGCCACCCACGCCACGCTCCCCGGCGTCCATCGTCGGATCGTCACCGGCGTCCAGGGCCTTCCAGGCGTCCAGGGTCGGGTCGGGCGTGGACGCCGGACGCAACCTCGGCGGGCCGGCCAGCAACGCCAGCACGGCGCCGACGGCGGCCAGGGCGGCGCCCGCCACGTACACCCAGCGCCAGGGCGTCGCGACCAGGGTGAGCGCATCGCCGAGCGTGCTGCCCGGCACCGCCGGAGCGACCGCCCCCAGCGCGACCGGGACGCCGCCCGCGGCCAACAGCGCGACCAGACCGAGCACGATCCGGCGTCCCAGCGGGGGCAGCCAGCGGCTCAGGAACGCGCCCGCCACGGCCGCCAGCACCAGGGCGAGTGCGGCACCGGAGGTGGCCTGGCCGCCGGTGATCGACGTCCGCTCCCCCGCCGTCCACCACGGCTGGGTGGCGCCCAGCACCGCGAGGGCGCAGCCGCCCCACAGCAGGCCGTTGGCCAGGGCGCGCACGATCAGCTCCGGTCGAGGCGGCGCAGCCGGTGCGCCTCCTCGATCGCCCGGATCACGGCGGCCGCCTTGGTGCGCACCTCGAGCTCCTCGTTGTGCGGCACCGAGTCGGCCACAATCCCGGCACCGGCTTGAACGTGGGCAACACCGCCGGCCAGCACCGCCGTCCGGATGGCGATCGCCACGTCGGAGTTGCCGGCGAAGTCGAAGTACCCGACGCCGCCGCCGTAGAGGCCGCGGCGGGACACCTCCAGTTCGTCGATGATCTCCATCGCGCGCACCTTCGGGGCACCCGACAGGGTGCCGGCCGGGAAGCAGGACAGGGTGACGTCGAGGGCGGTCCGTCCGGGCGCCAGCTCGCCCACCACCGCCGCCTCCAGATGCATGATGTGGCTGTACCGGCGGACCTTCATGAACTCCACCACCTCGACCGTGCCCGGCGCGCACACCCGGCCCAGGTCGTTGCGGCCCAGGTCGACCAGCATCAGGTGCTCGGCGCGTTCCTTCGGGTCGGCCAGCAGTTCCGACTCCATTTCGGCGTCCTCGGCGGCGGAACGGCCGCGGGGGCGGGAGCCCGCGATCGGGTGGGTCTCGGCGCGGCCGTTGCTGACCGTGACCAGCGCCTCGGGGCTGGAGCCGACCACCGCCAGGCCGGGCAGCCGCAGCAGGTACAGGTAGGGGCTGGGATTGGTCCGGCGCAGGATGCGGTAGACGTCGAGCGCGTCGGCGTCCGTGGCCAGGTCGAAACGCTGGCTGGGTACGATCTGGAACGCCTCGCCGGCCTTGATCTCCTCCACCGCGGCCACCACGGCGGCCTCGTACTCCTGCGCCGTCCGCTGCCGGGCCACCTGCGGTGGCGCGGCCTGCGGGTCGGCGACCGCCACGGCCGGGGTCATCGGTTCGGCCAGCCGGGCGGCCATCGCCAGCACCCGGTCGCGGGCGTCCGCCCAGGCGGTGTCGGCGCGGTCGTCGGAGTCGTCGAAGTTGAAGGCGTTGGCCAGCAGCCAGACCTCGCCGGTGTGGTGGTCGAGGATCGCCATGTCGCTGACCATCATCATCACCAGCTCGGGCAGGCCCAGGTCGTCGGGGTTGCCGTCGGGCAGCACCTCCAGCCTGCGGACGACGTCGTAGGCCAGGTAGCCGACCATGCCCGAGGTCAGCGGCGGCAGCGACTCGTCGGCGGGCGTGTGCAGGATCCGCAGAGTCTCGGCGAGCACCTGTAGCGGGTCCCCGCCGGTGGGCAGGCCGGCCAGCGGGCGTCCGGTCCAGTGCGCCTCGCCGCCCGCTTCGGTGAGCGTCGCCACCGCATGGACGCCGACGAACGACCAGCGCGACCACATGCCGTTGTCGGCCGATTCCAGCAGGAAGGTGTGATCGCGGTCGCCGCACAGCCGGTGGTACAGCCCGACCGCGGTCAGGTCGTCGGCCAGCAGCCGGGTGTACACCGAGA
>CALMIQ010000267.1 GCA_937863965.1 uncultured Micropruina sp. | reverse complement strand
ATATCGGTAGGTTCCGCTGCATCATGCGTCGCACCGTCGCGCCCGTGGCCCGACAACGGGAGTCAGGGAGGGCCGGCCGGTCATGAGCCTCGATCGGGACAATTGGGCCGGCAGCGTCCGCTACCGGGCGTCGGACGTCGTCGAACCGGCCACGCTCGCGCAGGCGCAGCGGCTGGTGGCCTCCAGTGCGAGGATCCGCCCGCTGGGCACCCGGCACTCGTTCAACGAGTTGCCCGACACCGAGGGCACGCTGATCCATCTCGGCGCGCTCCCGCCCGACCCGGTGATCGACCGCGAGGCGATGACGGTCACCGTCGGCGGGGCGACCCGGTACGGCGTCCTGGCCCGCTACCTGGAGGACAACGGCCTGGCGTTGCACAACCTGGGCTCGCTGCCGCACATCAGTGTCGCGGGGGCGATCTCGACCGGCACCCACGGCTCGGGTGACCGGCTCGGCAGCCTGTCGTCGGCCGTCCGCGGCCTGCAGTTCATCGGGCCGTCCGGCGACCTGGTCGAGGTGCGGGCCGGCGATCCGGGATTCCAGGGGATGGTCGTCGGGCTCGGTGCGTTCGGTCCGATCGCCCGGGTGACGCTCGCCGTGCAGCCCTCCTACCGGATGCGCCAGGACGCCTACCTGAACCTGTCGTGGCAGCGGCTGCTCGACGACGTCGACGGCGTGATGGCGGCGTCCTACAGCGTCAGCCTGCTGACCACGTGGACCGCGCCGGCGGTCCAGCACGTCTGGGTGAAGTCGCTGCTCGACGGGCCGATCGTGACCGCCGACCAGCTCGGCGTCGAGCCCGCACCCCCTCAGGCGCCGGACAACATGAATCCCTTCGGGATCGAGGGGGCCTGGTGCGACTGCCTGCCGCACTTCCGGCTGGATCGCGTGCCGAGCATGGGTGCGGAGATCCAGACCGAGTACCTCCTGGCGCGCGACCGCGCCGTCGAGGCGATCGGTGCGCTGCGCGAGATCGGCGGGCCGATCGACGCCGTGCTGGCGGCGTCCGAACTGCGCACGGTGGCCGCGGACGAGTTGTGGTTGTCGCCGGCGACCGGCAGGGACAGCCTCGCCATCCACTTCACCTTCCGGCGCGATCCCGAGGGCGTGGCCCGGGTGCTGCCGGCGATCGAGGCGCGGCTGCTGCCGCTGGGTGCCCGCCCGCACTGGGGCAAGCTGTTCCAGGTCGGCGCCGACGTGCTCGGTCCCCGCTACCCGCGGCTGGACGACTGGCGGAACCTGGTGGCGGCCCACGATCCGGACGGCAAATTCTCCAACGGGTTCATCGAGCGGCACGTCACCGGACCGGCCGGCGGTGGCCACTAGCCTGAGCCGGTGAGCGCGTCCGGGATCCTCGTCGTCGACAAGCCCACCGGTTGGACGTCGCACCAGGTGGTTGGACGCTGCCGGCGGCTGCTGGGCACCCGCAAGGTGGGGCATGCCGGCACCCTCGACCCGATGGCGACCGGCGTCCTGGTGGTCGGCGTGGGCAGGGGGACGCGCCTGCTGGGGCATCTGGCGCTGTCCACCAAGACCTACTTGGCCACCATCCGGCTCGGCCAGTCCACGATCACCGACGACGCCGAGGGCGAGGTCACCGCGGCGCCCGGAGCGGCAGGGCTCGCCGACGCGGCGATCGCGGCCGCCCTGGTGCCGCTGCGCGGGGAAATCGTCCAGGTGCCCTCGACCGTGTCGGCGATCAAGATCGACGGCCAGCGCGCCTATGCGCGCGCCCGCCGCGGCGAGGACGTCGTCCTGGCCGGACGTCCGGTCACGGTCGGCCGGTTCGACGTGCTGGATCGCCGCGACGCCGAGGCCGGCGGCGTGCCCGTGGTCGACCTGGACGTCGCCGTCGACTGCTCGTCGGGCACCTACATCCGGGCGCTGGCGCGCGATCTGGGCGCCGCGCTCGGCACCGGCGGCCACCTCACCGCCCTGCGCCGTACCCGGGTGGGTGGCTTCGGCCTGGACGGCGCCCTCACCCCCGCGGAGCTGACCGCGGACCCGCCGGGGCGTCCGGAACTGCTGGGTCTGGCCGACGTGGCCCGGCGCAGCTTCCCCTGCGTCGAACTGGACGCCGAGCAGGCCCGCGACGTCGGCTACGGACGGCCCCTGCACGTGAGTCTGCCGGGGGAGCCGACCGCGCTGCTGCACGACGGGGAACTGCTCGCGCTCTACCGCCCGGACGGGAACCGCGCGGTGGCGGTGGCCGTGCTGACCGGCTAGGCGGTGCCTCAGGACGGCCGCTGGCTCGGCGTGCTGTCCCTGGTCAGCGCCGGATCGGAGACCACCACATCGCCGAGCGCGTCGTCGATCGCCGCCAGCACCTCGGCGTCCAGCCTCACCCCGGACGCCCCCGCGTTGTCGGCCACCTGTTCCGGACGCGACGCGCCCACGATCGCGCACGCCACGTTGTCGTTGGCCAGCACCCAGGCGACCGCCAGCTGCGCCATGCTCAGCCCGAGGTCGGCCGCGATCGGCTTCAGGTTCTGCACCCGCTGCAGGATGGCGTCGTCCAGGAACCGGCCGATGGTCCGCTTGCCGCCCTTGTCGTCGGTGGCCCGGGAACCCTCCGGCACCGGTTGGCCGGGCAGGTACTTGCCGGTCAGGACGCCCTGTGCGATCGGCGACCAGACCACCTGGGAGAGCCCGAGCTCGCGGCAGGTGGGCACCACCTCGTCCTCGATCACCCGCCACAGCATCGAGTACTGCGGCTGGTTCGACACCAGCGCGAAGCCCAGCCCGCGGGCCAGTTCCTGACCGTCGCGGATCTGCTCGGCGGTCCACTCGCTGACCCCGATGTAGAGGGCCTTGCCGGCCCGGACGACGTCGGCGAAGGCCTGCATGGTCTCCTCCAGCGGCGTCTCCACGTCGTAGCGGTGGGCCTGGTAGACGTCCACGTAGTCGGTGCGCAGCCGCCGCAGCGAGCCGTTGATCGACTCCATGATGTGCTTGCGGCTCAGCCCGCTGTCGTTGTGCCCGCGCGGACCGGTCGGCCAGAACACCTTGGTCATGATCTCGATCGATTCGCGCCGCTCGTTCGCCAGCGCCTCGCCGAGCACGCTCTCGGCCCTGGTGTTGGCGTAGACGTCGGCGGTGTCGAAGGTGGTGATGCCGGCCTCCAGCGCGGCCCGCACGCAGGCCAGCGCGGCGTCGTTCTCGACCTGCGAGCCGTGGGTGAGCCAGTTGCCGTAGGTGATCTCGGAGATCTTCAGCCCCGAGCTGCCCAGATGACGAAACTCCATGGCTCCATCCAACCAGCGCCGGCGACCGCGCGCACGCGGACCCCGATGGAGCGGAGCCGCGGGTGTCGAGGGGCGGCGCGGGATGCGGTGCCGGGCGGATGGTCGTCTAGGGTGTTCCCTCGTGAGCGAATCGGTGGTGGTCATCGGCAACTTCGATGGTGTTCACCCTGGGCACGTCGAGGTGATGCGTGAGGCGCAGACCCGGCGGCCCGACCTGCCGCTGGTCGTGGTCACCTTCTGGCCGCATCCCGTCCGGGTGCTGCGCCCCGACCGTGCGCCGATGCTGCTCACCGGGCTGGACGACCGCATCGCGCTGCTGCGGGCCGCCGGGGCCGACCGGGTCGAGGTGGTGAGCTTCACCCCCGCGTTCGCCCAGTTCGCCCCCGAGCAGTTCGTCACCGAGGTGTTGCTGCCGCTGCGTCCGGCGCTGATCGTGGTGGGGGAGAACTTCCGGTTCGGGCACCGCGCGGCGGGCACCGTCGACACGCTGCGCGAACTCGGCCGCGACCGCTTCGAGGTGGACGCCCTGCGGCTGGTCCGCTTCCGGGACGAGGAGACCTGCTCCACCGTCATCCGCGACGCGCTGACCAGCGGCGACGTGGCGCACGCGGCCGAGCACCTGGGGCGTCCGTTCCGGTTCACCGGGGTGGTGGCGCACGGCGACCACCGCGGGCGCGAGCTCGGCTTCCCGACCGCCAACCTGCCGGTTCCCGAGGAACTCGCCTGCCCGGCCGACGGTGTCTACGCCGGCTGGGTCGAACGGCTGGACGGCCGCGACGCCCACGGCGTCCCGCTGGCCGACGGCCGGTCCGCCGAGCGCTGGCCGGCGGCGATCTCGGTGGGCACCAACCCGACTTTCGACGGCGTCCAGCGGCGGGTGGAGTCCTACGTGCTGGGGCGGACCGACCTGGAGTTGTACGGGGCGCCGATCGCCGTCGAGTTCGTGGACCGGATTCGCGGCCAGGTGCGGTTCGACGGCATCGACGCGCTGATCGTGCAGATGAACGACGACGTGCGGCGCAGCCACGAGATTCTCGGCGCCTGACATCTCTTGCGTACGGGCCCGGCGAGGCGCACAGTTGGTGCATGACCTGGCTGGTCGCGCTGGGGGTCGTGGCCGCGCTCGTCGCGGCCACCGTCGGCCTGCTGCGACGGCCCTCCCGCAGGGACGACGGTCGGGTCGCCCCGCCGCCCCGTAACGATCTCGGACTGGTCGAAGCCGACGCCGAGGAACTGTGGGAACTCGGACGCCGGGTCGAGCAGGAGTTCGGTGTCGCCCCGGTCCAGGTGCTGCTGTACCGGCTGGGCAGCGTGGTGCGCCGCAACGTCCCGCTGCGGGCCGTCCGGCCCGGGCCGGCGCGCGGGCTGGCCCGGATCTGTTTCGCCGACGGCACCACTCTGCAGGTGCGCGGACGCCAGGTCGGTGACCTCGGCTACCTGGCCGCCACGGCGATCACCCAGAAGGTGTGGGTGTCCGACTTCCATGCCGAGCACAGCAACGTGGTGCTGGACCTCGACTGGGGACGCGGCCACGTCAGCGTCCTGGCCGTCGGCCTGGACCAGGCCGACTGACCCCACCCGGCGCCGGTGTCAGCGGAGCAGGCGCAGGGACTTGCGGTAGATGGCGTCCATCTCCTCGCGGGAGTGGGTGTTGCCCAGGGCGTCCACGTACTCGTAGGTGGTCAGCCGGTGGTCGCCGGTCGGGGTGTAGTCCAGCGAGATGTACATCGGGATCGCGGCGGCGTTCTGCGGATCGACCCGCAGGAAGATCTCGTCGAAGCCCAGGTCGATCGCCTGCTGCTCGAGGAACCGGGTGAGGGCCCGCGCGGCGCCCTGGCGGCGCGACTCCGGGTACACCCACAGGCTCTTCAGCTCCGGCTGCAGCAGATTGTCCTCACGGCAGTCGAGCACACTGGTGCCAAGCTGGACGTCGCCGCGCACCGCGAGCGCGAAGAAGTAGTCACCCTGCTGCTGCCGTTCGAAATGACCCTCGGCGTAGCGGGCGTTGGGATGCGGTTCCCGGCGTCCCAACGCGTCGAGGTCGTCCGTTGTGCACAGCCGCACCAGGATGGGCTCCGTCATAGATACCTCCACCATCAGGAATGTGGTCGATCGATCGGCCTGGTCTCACTCGCGTCGCCCCGGAAGCTCATCTTGCCAGACCGTGCAAGCCTACGTCGGCGGCCGGGACGCGGTGCAACCGTACCGACCCGTTCGATGGCCGGGACAGGGGGAGGCGGCGGGTTCGAGCCGACCGCGACGCCGGCCATCCCGGTTCAGCCCAGGTCCTTGAGTTGGGCGATCACGTCGCCGACGGCCTGCTGGGCGCTGCCGTAGAGCATCGAGGTGTTGTCGGCGTAGAACAGGGCGTTCTCGATGCCCGAGTAGCCGGCGCCGCGTCCGCGCTTGATCACGATGCAGTTGCGGGCCCGGTCGGCGTCCAGGATCGGCATGCCGTAGATCGGGGACGACTTGTCGGTTCGGGCCACCGGGTTCACCACGTCGTTGGCGCCGATCACCAGGGCCACGTCGGTCTGGCCGAACTCGGCGTTGATCTCGTCCAGGTCGAAGATCTTCTCGTAGGGGACGCCGGCCTCGGCCAGCAGCACGTTCATGTGCCCCGGCATCCGCCCCGCGACCGGGTGGATGGCGAACGACACCTCGACCCCGGCGTCCTCCAGCAGCTTCGCCATCTCCCACACCTTGTGCTGGGCGCCGGCGACCGCCATGCCGTAGCCGGGAACGACGATCACCTTCTCCGAGTAGCGCATCAGGGCGGCGGCGTCCGTGGCGGTCAGCTCCTTCATGCTGCCCTCGATCGCGCCGCCGGCCTGCGCCTCGCCGGTGATCGGGGTGAACAGCACGTTCAGGATCGGCCGGTTCATCGCCTTCGCCATCAGCTGGGTGAGCAGGGTGCCGGACGCGCCCACCACGATGCCCGCGATGATCAGCGTCGGGTTGCCCAGCACGTAGCCCTCGAAGCCGACCGCCAGGCCGGTGAACGCGTTCAGCAGCGAGATCACCACCGGCATGTCGGCGCCGCCGATCGGCATCGTGACCACCACGCCCAGCGCCAGGGAGAGCAGGAAGAACAGCACCAGCAGCACGGGGTCGGCCGAACCGGTGCCCATCGACGAGATCACGATCCAGGCGCCCAGCGCCACGGTGACCAGGGCGAGGACGATGTTGACCAGGTTCTGCGCCGGCAGCCGGATGGCCTTGTTCATGATGCCCTGCAGCTTCAGGAAGGCGATCACCGAGCCGCTGAAGGCGACCGAGCCGATCAGCGAGCCCAGGACGGCGAGGGTGCCGACCACCGGCCCGTGCACCTCGGCGCGGGCGAACTCGACCGCCGCGATCAGCGCCGCGGCGCCGCCGCCCATGCCGTTGTAGATGGCAACCATCTGCGGCATGTCGGTCATCTTGACCACGCGTCCGGCCCACGCCGCGACGCCGCCGCCGAGCACGATCGCGACGATGATCAGCGCCATGTTCTGCATGCCCGGGACGCCGAAGGTGACCAGCGTGGCCAGCACCATGCCGACGCCGGCCCAGGCGATGCCGCGCCGGGCCTTCACCGGCGAGGACATCGCCTTCAGGCCCACGATGAACAGCACCGCGACGACGAGGTAGACCCCGTTGACGAGCCACTCCATGCCGATCAGGCCCCCTGCCGGTCGCCGGGCAACTTCTTCTTCGGCGCGAACATGGCCAGCATCCGCTCGGTCACCACATAGCCGCCGGCGGCGTTGGCGGCGCCGAGCAGCACCGCGAGGAAGCCGAGCACGATCTGCAGCGGCGTCTCGGCATGGCCGAGCGCGTACATGGCCCCCACCAGCACCACGCCGTGGATGAAGTTCGA
>CALMIQ010000266.1 GCA_937863965.1 uncultured Micropruina sp. | reverse complement strand
TGCCACGCAGCGGGTCCTTCGCCCGGGCCGGGGCGAGATACCGGTCGATTGTCGCCGGACTCATCGCCAGCAACTCCGCGCGCACCTCGACCGAGTATCGTCCGTGCCCGAAGGTCAGCTCCCCGTGCCGTTCCAGGCCGTCCAGTTGCAGCCGCATCGAGGCGGCCAGGTACTTCCCACACTGACCACCCGAGGCAGCCCAGACCTTCTGAAGCACGACGGTTGCGTCGTAGGAGTACTTCCGCGCACGCCGCTTCCGGGCGACCTTCATCGCCCGCGGACGCGGCTTCGCCGCCGCCGCGAGCCGACGCCGCGCGTTGTCCCGCGACCAGCCCGTCACCGCGACCACCTCGTCAAGCAGCCTGCCCTTGTCCTTCTTCGCAACCTTCGCATACGCCTTGGCGTACTTCGCCGTGACCTCAAACCGTGCGCCCATCGACAACTCACTTCCCATGCCCCGAGACTCACCATTTCGCGGGCACTCTTACGTGAGGCACCAAAGGCGTTTCGCGGGCACTTTAGGGAAACGCTGATCATTGGCGCTACCCGGCCTCGGATGGGTGAGTGAGGCTTTGGGATCGCTCGGTGGTCTCGGCTGCCCTGTTTCCGCCTTCTGATCCTTGGTTTCGGGGGCTTCGTGCGGGTTCCGGGCAGGCTTCCGCCCGGGCTACCCGGTTGTGACTGTGGCGGTGAGCCGGGTTTGGATGACCTGGGCGCGGGCGAGCATGAGTAGGTTCGCTGAGGCGAACGCGACCTGGAGCCGGTTCAGGTTCTTGCCCAGCCCGCGGTAACGGGTCTTGGCGAACCCGAAGTCCCGTTTCAGGACCAGGAACGGGTGCTCGACCTTGGCCCGGATCGACGCCTTACGCGACTCGATGGCCTGCTCGTGGGGGTGCATCGCCTTCAACGCCCCCTTCCGCGCGGCGACCCGCCAGGTCACCTGCGACAGGTGCTCGTCGCCGGTGATCTCGGGACGTTTCTCGACACCCTGATAGCCGGCGTCGGCATACACCACCTGGTCATCGGCTCTCACGAGACCGGTGATCTCGTCGAGGTCGTGCACGCTCGCCGCGGTCACGGTCACACTGTGGACCAGGCCGGTCCCGGCATCCACACCGGTGTGGGCCTTCATCCCGAAGTACCACTGGTTGCCCTTCTTCGTCTGACGCATCTCGGGATCCCGGGTTCCGGTCGCGTTCTTCGTCGAAGAGGGGGCGGCGATGATGGTGGCGTCCACGATGCTGCCCCCGCGCATCATCAGGCCCTCGGCCTCCAGCCTGGCGTTCAGGGTGGTGAACATCTGCTCGCCCAGCTTGTGGCGCTCCAGCAGGTGCCGGAAGTGCAGCAGCGTGGTCGCGTCGGGGACCTGCCGGCCGCGGCCGAAGTCGAGCCGCATGAACTGGCGCATCGCATGGGAGTCGTTGATCTGGTCCTCCACACCCTCATCGGACAGGTGGAACCACACCTGCAGCAGGTACATCCGCAGCATCGTCTCCAACGGCACCGCTTTGCGGCCGCGGGTGTTGGAGTAGTAGTGCGGCTCGATCAGCTTGGTCCAGTCCGTCCACGGCACCACCTGGTCCATGCGGTTCAGGAACTCTTCGCGTTTCGGGGTACGGCGACGCTGGCTGTACTCGGCATCCGACAGGCTGGGCTGGAACTCGGTCACAGCCATCATTTTACCTAGCCACAACACAAATCACTGGTCGCGACACCAGATGAGCCGTCCCGGGTCCCGCCGCCCCCACTCGCTCATTGATCAGCGTTTCCTTAGATGAGTCTCGTCGAGTCCGTGACACGGCCGACGTCGGCGTGTAAGGTTGTTCGTACGCCGGGCCCGTTCCCGGATGTTGCCGCTGTCACCGAGA
>CALMIQ010000265.1 GCA_937863965.1 uncultured Micropruina sp. | reverse complement strand
CCGTGAGGCTCTACAGCTTCGACGCCAACGGCAACCGCACCAGCCAAACCAGCCGCACTCCGGCCGCGACCTGCCCCACCACAGGCGGAACGACCATCACCCGCGCCTACGACATCGCGGATCGGCCCACGACCGGCGGCAGCGGGACCGGTAGCTACAGCTACGACCCGTTGTCGCGGCAGACCAGCCTCCCCGCCGGCGACACACCGACGCCGGCCGGTGGGGCTATCACGATCGCCTACGACCACAGCGACACGGCACGGTCGATCAGCCAGGGTGGTACCACCCAAACCCTCACCCTCGACGCGGCCGGGAGACGCTGGACCCAAACCACCACCAGCGGTTCTGAGACCTCGACGTTGCAGCGGCACTACACCGACGACGGCGACAATCCCACCTGGACCCTCGATAGCCGCAACAACACCGACACCACCACCGTGTATGCCGAACTCGCCTCCGGGAACCTCGGCCTCACCATCACCCGCATTGGCAACGGCACGCCCACCGCCGAGCTCGCCATCAGCGGGCTACGCGGCGACATCCACACCAACATCCCCATCGCCGCCGGCGCCGAAACCCACGACGGGACCGCGATCCAACCCGAGACGGTCGCAGTCTGGAACGACTACGACGAATACGGCCAACCCAAACAACCCCGCACAACCACACCAGGCGGAACGACCGGTATCGGCTACGGCTGGCTCGGACAGCACCAACGCGCCACCATCGACAACGGCCTCATCCTCATGGGCGCCAGAATCTACAACCCCACCACAGGCATATTCACCAGCCTCGACCCCCAATACAACGGCGGCGACACCACCTACGGGTACCCCAACGACCCCATCAACACAACCGACATCACCGGGGAATCTTGGTGGACGGTCGGCGAGATTGCGCTGACGATAGCAACGCTCTTCATCCCCGGTGGAATAGTGGTTGGCCTGGCCGTTAGGGCGGCGATGCTTGCCTACCGGGCGTATCGAACATATAGAGTCGCTCGCGCGGGAATCTATGTGGTCCGCACCCTCAAGGGAAATCGGTATGTGGGTCAATCTCGAAACGTTGGAAGACGCCTCAAGCAACACGTTCGGAACAAGAAGATTTCGCAGCAAGAGGCAAATAAGGCGAAGATGTACCGGATCAAGGGTGGCAAGACGCGACGCGAGGTCGCGGAACAGCGAATGATCAATCGACTACGAGGCAAGAATGTTCGTCTGGACAACAAAGTGAATCCGATCGGACCAGGGAGGAGCAAGCTCTTGAAATCCACAAAGAGGAACTGGAGGGGTTTGTGAGCCCCGACGTTTTGAAGGCTCCACCGTCGCGATTCTGGAGCCGGCGCAAGCATAGATCCGTCCACTTGCTGGAAGGCGAATTCGCTGACATCGACTTCCTGGTCGACCAGGCCAACTGGCTTACCGAACTTACTGTGACGGCCTTCGTCGAAGACATCGGAGCGGTCGCGTCACTCAAGCAGCTCCGTCGTCTCCAACTCTGGCCGACCGCAGACGGGACAGGAAGCACCTGGTCCGTCGACCTTTCGTCACTGCGACTGCTAGAGCATCTCTCAATCGGCCCGGGCGTCAGAGTAGAGGTTGGCGACAATACGAGAATCGGATACCTGCATGTGGATCACATTAAAGTCGAGTTGTGTGACAGGATCCCGGAGATGCAGTTCCTTGAAAGCCTCAGGCTGGATTCACCCGACTGTCTCCCGTCACGGATTCCAGGTCGCGTCAGCGAGTTGAGTATCGCCGTTATGAGGCGCTGGCCCGAGACTTTGCGATTCTCCGGCATGGAGAGTCTTGACTTTCTGCAGTTGGAGAATATTCGAGGCATGGAAGACCTGTCAGCATTCCACGGCGCGCCACCCATCAGGCGTCTATATGTTGAAGACTGCCCCAACTTGTCTTCCATCGACGGGATTACATTGCTCGACGATGCCGAGTATCTATTCGTTGGGCGTACGCCCCTTCGCAAGACGATGGGTTCGAGATGGAGCCAGAAATAGCACCTCAATGATCAGCACGGGTTCCTGTCTCTGGACTGCTGTGACGACGGGGGTCGGAACACCTACCACGCCTCGAGAACCTCGCGCACCCGCGGGATGACCCGGCTGCCTACAAGCTCCCTTCTCGTGGGGCGAGCGAGCCGTGGGAGTGACTTCACAGGTCGAGTCGGCCGAGGCCGAGCAGGCTCGCTGTCCCGGGCAATCTTGGCGGGCGACGGTCTCGGGTGATCCGACGCAGAGGGATCCGCCGCTGATCTCGGCCTCGTCGGCGGTGCGGGTGACGGGTGGCCAGCCGCGATCGCGTCCGATCCGAAGGTAGAGCGCCACGGTGGGTCACCGACGGCTACGTACGTGTGGGAATCAGTGCAACCACGTACTACCGGATGAGACAGATGCGCTAACCTCGTATGGGCGGAAGCTGAGGACTATGTTTAGTTGGATATTCAGTCGTAAGAGGTCCGGCTGGCACTATGGCGGCTGGGATGGGCTATCAGGGATGGGCTGCGTCGGTACCGATCGCCCCAAGTGAAGCGCCGCGAGGGACGCATTGATGCCAACTTCGAGCGACGCACCAAAGGCACAGTCTCGTGGAAGAACACAAAGAGTCGTACGGGCAACCTCCACGTGACTCTCAGCCGCACAGGTCGGCGATATGCTTGAGGCGGCCATCGCGGTGGATCGGCGCGCGGGGGGTCCGATTGGTGGGTTGATGGCCGCCCCCTGCGCGAAGTTCTTCGAATGGATGATCTCAAGACTTCGCTCCGCCCTGTCTTCGATATTCCTGTGGCTGATTGGACCTCGCGCACAACCGCAGCAAAGGCCGCATTTCCGCAGGGCTACCTCCCACTCTATCTCGACCCATTTCAGCCTGATGATGCGGGAATAGGGTGCAGGGTGGTCGTGACGCCAAACGAGGTTCTTTGGGTGGATATTTCTTGGCAAGGGAACAGTTTGACTTCCGGCTCAGATCCGCCGCTCCTTCAGGATCTCAGGTTCAGCCGGAAGGGGTTCGAGGAGTCTGTATGTGACGCCGCGAAGCTCGTCTTTACCGCGGACCTTGGACGGCCTTTCGCGAAGCACCCTTCCGGTGGTCGGTGGATGAGCCGATGGAGAGCCGTCTCGCAGGGTCGCTGGCTGCTCGAGTTGACAATAGGAGATCTTCTCGCCTCGCAGTTGAGCGCGGACTGGTGGCGTTTGACGCTGGATTCAGATGGCCTTAGGTGGTCTTCTCCGATCGCCGCCGAATGGTTGTCACATGTTGCTCAGTCCTTCCTGCGAGATGAAGCTACCTGGGGTCCGACTAGCGCGGGTTGCACGTCAATGTTGGTGGGCCAAAGAGAGTTTGGCAGTAGGGTGTTTTCGGACATATGTGGCTCGTGCGCGTAGGTAAGGCTCTGGGTTGCAGGGCCCAGATCGGTGCAGACGTTCGTCGACGGATGCGGTGAGCCGATGACGGAGCCCGAAAGCGGCATGACAACACAACCCAGTTACACCGTTAAGTTGACAGACCCATTGATGGGCGAGGTCGCGTCATCTCTGAGCGACATCGTCGACTTGGCGACCGATTTCGATCTCACCGTGTATGACGCACAGTCAGACTCGTATCCGTACACGTAATGATGGTCAGCTTGATCGGCTCCGCGAGTTTCAAAAAAGGACTCATGGGCAACTCATGGGCCTGGCGGTTGTAGTCGGTGTAGTCGCGCTAGCCCGACTATTTGCTGGCTTGTACTCACGCCTGGTCGGCGAGGATCTCGCGCACCCGCGGGATGACCTGGGTGCCGTACAGCTCGATGCCGTGCAGCAGCTTCTCGTGGGCGAGCGGGCCGTGGGAGTACTTCAGGTCGAAGCGGTCGAGGCCGAGCAGGCTCGCCGTCCGGGCGATCTTGGCCGCGACCGTCTCGGGGGATCCGACGTACAGGGAACCGTCGCCGATCTCGGCCTCGTAGGCGGCCCGGGTGACCGGCGGCCAGCCGCGGTCGCGTCCGATCCGGTCGCGCTGGGCCTTGAAGTGCGGCCACAACTCCTCGATCGCCTGCTCGTCGGTGTCGGCGACGTGGCCGGGCGAATGGGTGCCGAGCGGCAGCGGGCCGGTGCCGAGTTCGGTCTGGGCGCGCCGGTACAACTCGACATAGGGCAGGAAGCGGGCCGGATCGCCGCCGATGATCGCCAGCATCATCGGGATCCCGGTCTGCACCGACCGGATCACCGACTCGGGCGATCCGCCGACCCCCATCCAGGCCACCAGTCCCTCCGGGCGTTCGTTGGCGGGGTAGATGCGCTGTTCGTGCAGCGGCGTCCGATGTGAACCGCTCCAGGTCACCGGCTCGCCGTGGAACGCCCGGGTGAAGATCGCCAGCTTCTCGTTGAAGAGGATCTCGTAGTCGGCGAGGTCGAAGCCGAACAGCGGGAAGGACTCGGTGAACGAGCCGCGGCCCAGGATCACCTCGGCCCGCCCGTTCGACAGCGCGTCGAGGGTGTTGAACCGCTCGATCACCCGGATCGGATCGTCGCTGGACAGCACGGTCACCGCCGTGCCGAACCTGATCCGCTCGGTGCGGGCCGCGACCGCCCCGAGCAGGACGTCCGGCGCGCTGATCGCGAAGTCGTCGCGGTGGTGCTCGCCCAGCCCGATGAAGTCGACGCCGACCCGGTCGGCGAGGATCGCCTCCTGCAGGACGTTGCGGATCACCTGCCCGTGCGGCAGCAGGGTCCCGTCCGGGCCGAGGGTGGTGTCGCCGAAGGTGTCCAGGCCGAGTTCGAGAGGGCTCACGGCCGAAACACTAGTGCGGGTCGAGGATCACCGGCACCCGCCGGAACCCGCCCACCGGCGGCTGCTCCCGTTCGGGGGTGGTGCCGGGCGCCAGCCGGACGCGGTGGCCGGCCAGCACGGCGCGCAGCAGCACCCGCAGCTCCAGGGTGGCCAGCGGACGGCCGGGGCAGACGTGCGGGCCGGTCCCGTAGACCAGGTTGGCCGCGGCGTTGCCGTGCGGGTCGTAGGCGTCGGGGTCGGGGAACACCGCGGGGTCGCGGTTGGCGGCCGTCCAGTTGACCACCAGCTGCTCGCCGGGCGCGATCGCCTGATCGCGCAGCACCGCGTACCGGGTGGCCACCCGGCGGTTGGAGACGAACGGGTCGTCGATCCGCAGGATCTCGTCCACGGCCAGGTCGAACGCGTCGTCGGACGCGCCGACCAACTCGTCCTGCAACTCCGGATGGGTGGCGAACCAGTACAGGGTGACCCCGGTGCAGAGCGCCAGCGAGCCGAGGTCGCCGCCGGTCCAGTTGCGCAGCACGGAGACGATCTCGTCCTCGCCCAGCGGACGGCCGTCCTGGTGCCGCACCCGCATCAGTTCCTCGGTCAGGTCGGCCGGCCGGCCGGGACGGCGCAGCCGCCGCACCGACAGCAGCCGGTGGATGATCGCGTCGAACCGGTGCGCCAC
>CALMIQ010000264.1 GCA_937863965.1 uncultured Micropruina sp. | reverse complement strand
CGCCGCCGGGACGCAGGGTGACGTAGGAGCCGACGACGTCCTCGATCCGGCTGCGTTCGCGGAGGGTCGCCAGATCCTCCTCGTTGATCAGGCCCGCCACACCCGGCAGTGTACGCAGCGGCGCCACAGCGAGTAGCTCCGCCCACCGCCCGCGATCCAGTTGCTCACCCGTGGCCAAGGGCATCGTCCGAGAACCACGGTCCAGTCACCATCGGAGGCCGCGACATGCCGACGGGACGTTCACTCGCCCGCGGTTTTCGACTTCGGCACCAACGCCCCGCCCTCGTCTACTGCGGACGCGGCAGCCGGGCCCCGTCCCAGCCCAGCAGCGCCACAGCGGTATCGAAGGCGAACCGGTCGGTCATCCCGCCCACATAGGCCACCGCGGCCCGGGTCAGCTGCCCGGGATCGCCGGGCCGCTCCGGGAGGCGGTCGGGATGCTCCAGGTAGAACGACACCAGCGCGCGCAGCACGGCGATCACCGCGTCCGATTGGGCGACCGACTCGGGCCGGGTGTAGATCCGCTGGTAGTTGAAGGCGCGCAGCTCGGCCAGCGCACCGGCCACCCGCGCGCCCATGCCGATGCTGCCGGTCTCGGCGGCCGTGGCGATCACCTCGCGGACGAAGGTGCTGAGCTGTTCGCGCCGGTTGCCCCCGGCGATGGCGACGACGGCGTCCGGGACGTCGCCGGGGCTCACGATGCCGGCGCCGATGGCGTCCTCGAGGTCGTGCGCGCAGTAGGCGATCCGGTCGGCCCAGCTGACGATCTCGCCCTCGATCGTGGACGGCGTGGGCCGCGACCAGGAATGGTTGCGGATGCCGTCCAGGGTCTGCCGGCACAGGTTGAGCGAGGTCAGCACCACGTCCGCGCCCCACGGGCCGTGGTCGTAGCCCTCGGGCAGGAAGGCGTCGAAGGCGTCCTCGCTGGCGTGCCCGCCCGGCCCGTGGCCGCAGTCGTGGCCCAGCGCGATCGCCTCGGCCAGGGTGACGTTCACCCCGACGCCGCGGGCGATCGAGGTGGCCACCTGGGCCACCTCCAGCGCGTGCGTCAGCCGGGTGCGCTGGTGATCGCTCGGGTGCACCACGACCTGGGTCTTCCCGGCCAGCCGCCGGAAGGCGGTGGAGTGCACGATCCGGTCGCGGTCGCGTTCGAAGCAGGTCCGCTCCGGGTCGGGCTCCTCCTCCCGGGCTCGATCGCCGGCGCCGAGGGCCCGGGAGGCCGCGGCGGCGAGATGCTCGGCCTCCCACGCCTCGCGCTGCTCGCGCAGGATCGGACGGGCCAGCTCCAGCCGCGCGCCCGGCTCGACGTGGGCGCGCACGACACCCTCGGCGGGGTGGCCGGCCATCGTCGTGGCCCAGGCGATCGCGCGGGGCGACAGGTCAGGCATGGCTCCATCTTGGCAGTTGGTCACGAATCGATAACCATTCCCCCGGGCTCGTTGCGGGAGGTCAGTTAGGAAAGTTTACTAACTGCCATGCAGTACCCGATCCGACGCAAGCTGCGCCCGCGCGACGCCCGCCGCAGCAACCGCGCGTTCGTGCTGCAGGCGATCAACGACAACCCGCGGCTCTCCCGCGCCGACCTGGCCCGCGAGACCGGGTTGACCAAGGTCACCATCTCCGATCTGGTCGCCGAACTGATCGACGCCGACCTGGTCCGGGAGACCGGCACCAGCGAGGTCGGACGCCCCGGCAAGCCGTCCACGCTGCTGGCGCTGAACCCGGCGGGCCGCGACATCCTGGCGATGGACCTCTCCGCCCGCGACCGGCTCCGCGGCGCGGTGCTGTCGCTGCGGGGCGAGCCGGTGCTGACCCGCGTCCGTCCGCTCGACGGTGCCACCGGGCAGAAGGCCCTGGACGCCGCACGCGCCCTTGCCGCCGACCTGGCCCGCGCCGCCACCCGTCCGATCCTGGGCCTCGGGGTCGGCACCCCGGGCACCGTGGACCGCTCCGGCACCGTGCTCTGGGCGCCCAACCTGCACTGGACCGACCTGCCCCTGCAGCAGCTGCTCGCCGACGACCTCGGCCTGCCCGTCCGGGTCGAGAACGACGCCAACGTCGCCGTCCTGGCCGAGCGCCGTTTCGCCGGCGGACCGGGCGACCTGGTGCGCATCCAGTTCTCCCGCGGCGTCGGCGCCGGCCTGCTGGTCGGCGGCCACCTGGTGCACGGCGCCGCCAGCGACGCGGGCGAGATCGGGCACGTCACGATCGGCGGTGAGGACGGCCCGCTGTGCGGCTGCGGCAAGACCGGCTGCCTGGAGGCGTGGGCGTCCGTCCCGGTGCTGCGCGGCCAACTGGAGGCCGATCCGGGGCGGGCCGACGAGATCCTGGCGCGGGCCGGACGCCG
>CALMIQ010000263.1 GCA_937863965.1 uncultured Micropruina sp. | reverse complement strand
GTTCCGGGCAGCGCCCGGCCGACCTCCTCCTCGACCCGGTCGGCCAGGTCGTGGCTGCGGCGCACCGACCACTCGCCGGGCACGGTCAGGGTGGCCTGGACGAAGCGTTGCCGGCCCGACTCCCGGGTGCGCAGGTCGGTGAGATGCACCCGCGGGTCGTCGGTCAGCGGCTCCAGCGCCTGCTGGATGACGGCCACCTCGTCGGGCGGCAGGGTGGCGTCCAGCAGGCCGACCACGGAGCGCCGGATCAGGCCGACACCGGTGAAGACGATGTTGACGCCGACGGCCAGCGCGATCAGCGGGTCGAGCCAGACCAGCCCCGTCGCACCGACCACCCCGATTCCGGCCAACACGCCGACCGAGGTCCAGACGTCCGTCATCAGGTGCTTGCCGTCGGCCTCCAGGGTGATCGAGCGGTGTCGGCGCCCGGCCCGGATCAGGATCAGCCCGGTGACCAGGTTCCCCACGGACGCCACCGCGGCCAGCAGCACGCCGACCCCGAGGCTCTCCAGCGGCACCGGGTTGATGAACCGGTTGATCGCGCCCACGATGATCGCCGCGGCGGCCACCACGATCAGCGTGCCCTCGACCGCCGCGGAGAGGTATTCGGCCTTGCCGTGGCCGAAATCATGGTTGTGGTCGGCGGGCTTGGCCGACAGCCGCATGGCCCACAGCGCCACGCCCGCGGCGAGCAGGTTGACGGTGGACTCGAGGGCGTCCGACCAGAGGCCGACCGAGTTGGTCAGGATCGCCGCGACCGCTTTCAGTACGACCGTCACGACGGCGGTGGCCAGCGACAGCCACAGGAAGCGTTCGAGGTAGCGGTGGTCGACGGGAGCGGAAGGGGCGGACATCATCTCTCGGGGTCGGGTAGGCCCGCCCAATCGGCGGGCGAGCCCGCCCAGTCTAGGACGACCCGCCGGCCGAGCTCCCCGGCTTCCACCGTCGACTCCTCGACCACGCCGCGATCCTGTGGCCAGCGATCCGGATGGGCATCGAGCGAGATCAGCGCGGCCAGATCCGCCGGCCAGATCAGCTCCGCGGAGTCGGCGAGCCCGCCGATCGGCAGCCAGTCCCAGGCGCCGATGGTGACCTTCTCGTCGTCGGTGAACCCGGAGGTGTCCAGTTCGAACGGCTCCGGCACCCGCAGCAGGTAGAACAGTTCGGCCTGGCCGAGCACCTGGTCGCTGTAGCCGTGGACGACGAACCGCCGGATCAACGGTCCGCGCAGGGCGTCCGGACGGGCCCGCAGGCCGGTCTCCTCGGCCAGTTCCCGCACGGCCGTCTGCAACGGTTGTTCGCCCGGATCGACGCCGCCGCCGGGGGTGATCCACCAGTGCAGGCCGGGCACCCCGGGGTCGCTGTCGCGGAGCATCAGGACGCGTTCGCCGTCGGTCACGATCACCCGCACGGCGCGCCGGCTGCGCACCGGCCGCCGCCGCGGATCGACCTCGACGAACGTGCGGGAACGGAACGGCTTGGTCATCAGCCGGGAATGTCCACGGTCGCCAGCGGCTCGAGCAGTTCGCTGAGCACCTCGAAGGTGACCGGTCCGCGCGCGACCTCGAAGGCGACCTGGCCGATGTTGTCCTGTCCGGCGCGGATCGTCCGCATCGCCAGTTGGCTGTCGAGCTGGGCTCCGATGGTCAGCATCTGCCGGTCGCCGCCCGGCTGCCGGATCGCGGTGAAGAACGGCCCGGTGGTGACGGCGCCGGAGACCCCCTCGAAGGTGACGTCGACCACCAGGTACGACATCCCGGCGGCGGGGGGCAGCACGCCGTTGTCGGCCCAGGTCGCCCGGGTGACGGTGACCTGCGCCTCGCCGTCGGACGTCCGGAAGCGGATCGGCTGGCCGATGCTGCCGCCGGTGACCTGGGCGCTGGTGGTGGGCGCCGGGGTGTCGGGGGTGCGCACCACGGTCGGCTCCGCGCTGGCCGGTGGAGGAGCAGCCGTCGCCGGCTGGACGGCGCTGGGCGTCGGCGTCGCCGCCGGCGTGCCCGGTAGCAGTTGCCAGGCGAGCAGCCCGAGCGCCACCACGACCACCAGGGTGCCGCCGACCAGCAGGGCCCGGACGCCGGTGCGACGCGGCGGACCGCCGGCGGGCGGCCCGGACGGCACCAGCGACGGGGGACCCCATGGCCCGGCCGGCCCCCCGTGCTGCTGCGGTACCGGCTGCTGCCCGCCAGCCGGTGGCGGATAGCCGTCGCCCTGCGGAGGGGCCGCCGGCGGATACCCGGACGGCGATCCGAATCGGGCCGGCGGGACGTTCGCCGACCACGACCCGTCGGTGACCGGACCGTCGAATTCCGGCTGTCCGGGACCCGGCTGGCCCAGTCCGGAGGAGGAGTTCATGGGTCTCCCTCGTGCTCAGTAGGGCCGCTGCGGCGGTTCGTTGGCCCGGATGCCGGCACCGACCTGCAGCAGCACGACGATCGGCAGCACCCAGCACGCCAGCTGGGCCCACCCGGACAGCACCCCCCAGGCGGTCTCGAAGTCGAAGTCGGAGCTGAGCAGGCTCAGCACCCCGGTGAAGGCGAGGATGGTGCCGGCCCAGACGTAGCTCCGGCGGACCTGGTCGCGGCGGTACCGCACCCGGGCGGCGAGCACCGACGAGAGCACCAGCATCACCAGCGACAGCGGGCTGACCAGGGCGCCGACCAGCAGGGGAATGATCACTCCCGGCGTGGCGGCATTCCACATCTGGGCGACCGACACCGTCTGGTTGGGCGGATGCCACTGCGCCTGCGGGGGCGGGGCGAACCAGTCCGGCGTCCCCGGTTGCGGGAAGGACGGCGCCGACTGCTGGGGCGGCGGGAAGTTGAGCGCCGGCGGTGGCGGCCCGGACGGCGCCGGCGGCGGGAAGCCCGCCTGCCGGGGGGCGCCGGACGGCGGCGGGAAGGCCGGCGCGGCGGACTGGGCCTGGAACGCCGCGGCGGAGGTGCCCAGCGGCTGGTCCGGCGTCCAGCCGGCCCGATCCGGCGTCCCGGACGTCGAATGCGCCGACCCCCACGCCGAGCCGCTGGTCACGACGGAACTGATGGTGCTGAACTCCGTCCGCGGGTCGCGCGGCGGCAGGGTCGCGGCGGGGACCAGCGCCTCCAGGGGCACCGACGCGGCCTCCGGCGCCCGCCAGGCCGGCTGGACCGTCGGAGCCCCGGCGGCGGGGTTGGGTGCCGCCACCGGCACCTCCAGCGGCTCCGCCGCCGGAGTCTGGAAGGCGGCGGGACGATCCAGGGGCGCGTACTCGGGCCCGTCCGTCCAGTTCGCCATGGGCTCATGATAGTCATCGGGCCTCCCACGGCTTCGGCCGGATGCCACCCAGGGCCGAGGCGTTCGATACGCTGATGGTCGCGGTTCTGCACGCCGTCCTTTGGGCGTGTCCGCAACCAGGTTGTGAACAGGAGAAGGTCATGCCAACAGGCAGGGTTCGGTACTACGACGCGGAGAAGGGCTTCGGCTTCCTCTCCAAGGATTCCGGCGGCGACGACGTCTACGTCCGCTCGTCGGCACTGCCGGCCGGCGTGACCAGCCTGAAGCGTGGTCAGAAGGTCGAGTTCGGCATCATCGACGGCAAGCGCGGCGAGCAGGCGCTCAGCGTGCATCTGCTGGAGGCGCCGCCGTCGCTGTCCAAGGCGTCCCGCAAGTCGCCCGATGCGATGGCCGTGATCGTCGAGGACCTGATCAAGATGCTGGACGGCATCGGCAACGGTTACCGGCGGGGCCGGCACCCCGATCCGAAGGTGGCCGGCAAGGTGGCCGCCGTGCTGCGCGCCGTCGCCGACGAACTGGAGCTCTGAGCATGCCGGTCGCCGAGGCCCTCGATCGCGCCTGTGCGGAGGCGGTCGAGCTGGCGCGGGCGGCGGCGATCGGTCGCGCCGGCGCGATGGGGGTCGGCGAGCACCTCGGGGTCATCGTCGAGGACGTCCGGGTGGCCACCCACCTGTTCGCGTGCCCGCACCCGGGTTACCCGGGGTGGAGCTGGCAGGTGACGGTGGCGCGGGCGTCCCGGGCCAGAGTGGTCACGGTCAGCGAGGTCACGCTGCTGCCCGGGCCGGATTCGCTGCTGGCGCCGACCTGGGTGCCCTGGTCGGATCGGGTCGGCCCCGGCGACCTGTCGCCCGGCGTGATCATGCCGACCCCCGACAACGATCCGCGGGTCGAGCCGGGCTTCACCGCCGCCGACATGCCGCCGGACATGGAGCCGGCCGAGTGGTCGGCCACCCGTGCCGTGGTCGCCGAGCTGGGGCTGGGCCGGGAACGGGTGCTGTCCGCGGAGGGCCGCGACGACGCGGCGGAGCGCTGGCTGGCCGGCGACGGGGGACCCGACAACCCGATGACGACGCAGGCGCCCGGCGTCTGTGAGACCTGCGCCTACTTCGTGGCGCTGTCGGGGCCGCTGGGCCGCGTGTTCGGGGCGTGCGCCAACGAGTACACCCCGAGCGATGGCCGGGTGGTCAGCCGTGACCACGGTTGCGGTGCGCATTCGGATGCCACCGAGGTCAGCCGGGGCGAACAACTCCGGCAACCGGCCTGGGACACCGTGAGTCTCGACACCAGCATCTTCTGAGCGCACCTCGACGTGTCCGGCGGTCCTGCCGGGCAGGTTGAGCGTTCGTCCCCGGCCCGGCATCCGGGTTCGCCTCGGATCCCGGCGTCCGCCGGGATGACGTGGCTGCGTCCTCGGTCATCCCGGGCTCGCCCCGGGATCTCGCGCGCCGCCGTCGCCGGCATGGTTCGGCCCGCCGAGACGACCTGCACCCGGGCGATCCCCGTGGTGGACGCCCGACGTGGGCGCTCGACGCCGGGGGCGCCATACCCGTTATCGTGTGCCCCACGGCATCCCTTGGGCGAAGGAGACCACATGTCCGGACCTGCCAGGCTCGAACTCGACGGCACCGTGTATGAACTCGACACCGTGGTCGGTTCCGAGGGTGAACGTGCGATCGACATCTCCAAGCTGCGCGATATGACCGGCTACATCACCCTGGATGACGGCTACGGCAACACCGGCTCCTGCCGGTCGGCGATCACCTACATCGACGGGGACGCCGGCATTCTGCGCTATCGGGGCATTCCGATCGAGGACCTGGCCGGTCGCTCGTCGTTCGTCGAGACCGCCTGGCTGGTGATCTTCGGTTCGCTGCCCACCGTCGAGGAGCGGGACCGGTTCTCGGCCCTGCTCGGCGAGTCGGCGATGATCGACGAGGTGATGCGCAAGCACTTCCATGCCTTCCCGCAGACCGCGCCGCCGATGGCGATCCTGTCGGCCATGATCAACACGCTCAGCGCGCACGATCACGGGGTGATCCAGATCGACGACGACGCCGACATGGAGCGGGCCGCGGCCGTGCTGATGTCCAAGGTCCGGACCATCGCCGCGGCCGCCTACAAGGCCTCGATCGGCGAGCCGCTGGTGTACCCCCGCTACGACCTGAAGTACGCCGAGAACTTCCTGCACATGATGTTCTCGGTGCCCTACCGCAATTACGAGCCGACGCCCGAGGTGGCCGCCGCGCTCAACCTGTTCCTGATGCTGCACGCCGACCACGAACAGAACTGCTCCACCTCGACGGTGCGCATGGTGGGGTCCTCGAAGGCCAACCTGTTCGCCAGTTGCGCCGCGGGCGTCTGTGCGCTGTGGGGGCCGCTGCACGGCGGCGCCAACGTGGCGGCGGTGCAGATGCTGCAGCAGATCCGCGACTCGGGGATGCCGGTGTCCGAGTTCGTCACCCGGGTGAAGAACAAGGACGCCGGGGTGAAGCTGATGGGCTTCGGGCACCGGGTCTACAAGAACTTCGACCCGCGCAGCAAGATCCTCAAGAAGGCGGTGGACGACGTCCTCGGCCAACTGGAGAAGACCGACCCGCTGCTGGAGATCGCCCGCGAGCTGGAGGAGGCGGCGCTCTCCGACGACTACTTCATCGACCGCCGGCTCTACCCCAACGTGGACTTCTACTCCGGCATCCTGCTGCGCGCCATCGGCATCCCGCTGGAGATGTTCACGGTGATGTTCGCGATCGGCCGGATGCCCGGCTGGATCGCGAACTGGAAGGAGATCAACGACAACCCGAAGGGCCGGATCTACCGTCCGCGGCAGGTCTACACCGGCCCGACGGGCGTCGCCTGGAATCCGCGCAACGAACGCTGAGGTCGGGTCTCGGGGATCGGTCTGCCCAGCCGGGACCGCCCGCGGGCTCAGCGCATCCGGCGGCGGCGCAGGATCAGCAGCACGGCCAGCGCCAACACCCCGATGCCGCTGCCGACCACCGCGGTGGACAGCCACCAACCCTTGCCGATGCTCGCCAGCGTCGGCAGCTGCCACCAGCAGATCAGCGTGCCGATCACGAACAGCGCGGTTCCGAGGCCCACGATCTGGACGCCGTGCGGGTCGAGCGCCTTCACCGGTGCCTGCAGGGTCGGCAGATGGGGGGTGTGGTCGTCGGTCACGGTTCCACTGTAGAGCGCGCTGGACGCCGCTCGGGCCGTCGCCCGGGACGCACTTCCTCCGTCATCCCGGGCTCCACCGGATCCTGGTGTTCGACGGGATGACACGGGGGTTTCCGTCATCCGGACGACGTGGCAGCCCGCTGTGAGACGGCGCGAATCGATCGGAGCGGCGCGCCTAGGTTTCTCGCCATGGTCAACAGTTCTCAGGCGCCGGCCGAGACCCGGACGCCGTCCGGCCTGGACGCCTTCTTCGAGATCACCAAGAGGGGTTCCACCATCGCCCGCGAGGTCCGCGGCGGGCTGGTCACCTTCTTCACGATGGCCTACATCGTGGCGCTCAACCCGCTGATCATCGGCACCGCCACCGATTCGCAGGGGCTGCTGTTGTCCGGCCTGCCGAAGCTGGATGCCGCGGGACAGGTGATCGGCGCCAACGTGGCCACCTCGATCGCCATGGTGGCCGCTGCGACCGCACTCATCGCCGGCCTGGTGACCATCCTGATGGGCGTCTACGGCCGGTTCCCGATCGGCCTGGCCACCGGGCTGGGCCTGAACGCGGTGCTGGCCTATGTGATCGCGCCGCAGATGACCTGGGCGCAGGCCATGGGCCTGGTCGTCTGGGAGGGCGTGATCATCACGATCCTGGTGCTGACCGGCTTCCGGCAGGCGGTGTTCCGGGCGGTGCCGCGGTCGCTGCGCACCGGCATCTCGGTCGGCATCGGCCTGTTCATCGCCTTCATCGGACTGGTGGACGCCGGGGTCGTGCGCAAGGCGTCCGGCACCCCGGTCGAACTGGGCATCGGCGGCTCGCTTCAGGGCTGGCCGATCGCGATCTTCCTGATCACCCTCGGCATCCTGGTGCTGCTGTTCGTCCGCCGGGTGAAGGGCGCGATGCTGATCGCGATCCTGTCCGGCACGGTGCTGGCCGTGATCGTCGAGGCGGTGCTGCACATCGGCTCCAACAACCAGGGTGAGAACCCGACCGGCTGGATGCTGAACGTCCCCCAGTTCACCGAGTTCAGCGCGCCGAACCTGGCGCTGATCGGCCGGGTCGACCTGTTCGGCGGCTTCACCAGCGCCGGCAGCGCCGGGGCGGTGCTCGGCCTGCTGCTGGTGGTCTTCTCGCTGCTGCTGGCGGACTTCTTCGACACCATGGGCACCGTTGTCGCGGTGGGCGCCGAGGGCGACCTGCTGGACGAGTCCGGCAACCCGCCGCGCACCCAGGAGATCCTGCTGGTCGACTCGGTGGCCGCGATCGCCGGCGGCGTCGGATCGGTGTCGTCGAACACGTCCTACATCGAGTCGGCGGCCGGCGTCGGCGAGGGGGCCCGGACGGGGTTGGCCTCGGTGGTCACCGGCGGAGCGTTCCTGCTGACCCTGTTCCTGGCGCCGCTGGTGAACATGGTGCCCTCCGAGGCGGCGGCCCCGGCCCTGTTCTTCGTCGGTTTCCTGATGATGTCGCAGGTCACCCACGTCGACTGGGACGACCCGGAGGAGGGCATCCCGGCCTTCCTGACCATGGCGCTGATGCCGTTCACCTACTCGATCACCGCGGGCATCGGCGCGGGCTTCATCAGCTACACGCTGATCAAACTGATCAACGGCAAGGCGAGCGCGGTGCATCCGCTGATGTACCTGGTGGCGGGGCTGTTCGTGATCTACTTCGCGCAGGGCGCGCTGATCGGCCTGCTGGGCTGAGCGGTCGTCCGGGTCAGCCGGCTTCGGCCCGGTAGACCACGATCAGGTCGGGGATCGGACGCCCCTTGGCGGGTGCCGCCTCGGCATAGTGATGGAACTGGGCCAACCACGCCGCGTACGGCTCGGCGATGGCCCGGTTCTGCGGCGACAGGTGCGGCAGTGCGTTGCGCCAGGCCGCGGCGGCGTCCAGCGCCACCCCGTGCGGGGTGTAGCCGGTGGACAACCCGCGATAGGTCTGCAGCGGGACGCCCAACTCGCGGTTCACCAGCTTGCCCAGCCCGAAGCGGGGATCCACCCCGGCGCGGGCCAGGTCGAATTCGAGATCGTTGAACCTGGTCACGTCCAGGTCGATGCGGTGCCCGCTCCACGCCTTGACGGCCAGATACGCCTCCAGCAGCCGCCAGGCGACCGGCTGCCGGTCGGGAGCGATGAAGCGCCCGGCGAGCAGGTCGGTGACGTCGGATTCGACCGGTGTGTCGGGCCGGATCAGGACGGCCCCCGCCGGTTTGCGGAACAGCGGGCCGAGCTTGCCCAGCATGCCGGGGGCCTTCGGGGTGGTCTCGGGCGGGAACCGTTCGGCGACCACCCGGCGGAACTCCTCGGCGACGGCGGGGGAGGCGCAGAACAGATCGCGAACCTCGTCCACGCCGATCGCGTAGAGCCGCAACTCGCCCATAGCCACAAGGTACCCGTCGGCATCTCACAGGGACATAGATTGGCCTGGTGAACCCGCGGACGCGTCGCGTGATCGTCACCGGGGTGCTCGTCGCCCTGGTGCTGATCGCGCTGCTCGGGGCCCTGGTCG
>CALMIQ010000262.1 GCA_937863965.1 uncultured Micropruina sp. | reverse complement strand
GCCGGGAACCCGACCAGGCTGGGCAGCGCCAGCGCCGGCACCAGGTAGGGCACCCCGAGGGGCAGCAGCGTCCACGCGGGCTGCCCGTGCGCGACGGCCAGCTGGTCGGCCAGGAACGCCAGCAGCCCGATCGCGAAGCTCGCGACCAGCCGGACGCCGAGATTGGGCCCCATCGGCGCGGACGACTGCACCGTCCATTCGACGGCGTCGTTCAACACCCGGGAGAGGGCGAACGGGTTGGTCAGCCCGGCACCGAAGGCCAGCACCAGCCAGGTGGTGGCGGCAACGATCGCCTGCGCGGAACCGGCCAGCACCTCGCCCGGCAGCAGCCGGCGGGACAGGATGCCGCTCACCCCGACCACGGCGATCAGCACCAGGCAGTCGGTGAACAGGCCCCGGTCGGAGCTGACCGGGGCCAGCGCGGTGAGCGACAGCGCCATCGCCACCGCGACGGCCGCGCCGAGCCGGTCGGACGCCCTCACCGCCCGGCCCCCCAGTCCAGGGCCGCCCAGGCGTCCGGGATGCGCAGCGCGGCGGCGTCCCGCACCACCCGCCAGCCGTTGGCCACCAGGATCTCGGCGGGGTCGTCCGCCCCCGGATCGGCCGGCTGCAGCACGATCGCCCGGCACAGCCGCCCGTCCCGGCGCAGGTTGGTGAGCGCGACGGCGTCCGCGTGGGAGAGCCGCCCGAGGACGGCGATCAGCAGCTGGCCGCGGGCGCCGGCGTCCGGGCCGAGCGCGCCACCCAGGTCGTCGCGGCCGGTCAGCGCGACGTCGGTCAGATGGTCGAGCAGGGCCTCACGCACCGAGTCGCCCTCGGTCGCCGGCGTCCGGCCGTCGGCGTCGGCGAGGTCGAGGTCGTAGCCGGCGTCCAGCAGGTAGACCCCGATGGAGGCGGCCGCCGAGACCGCCCACTCGAAGCTGGACGCCGGCCCGGTGCCGGTGTGGGCGGCGGCCCGGTTGTCCAGCAGGATCAGCGCGCTGGGCTCCCAGGCGTGCTCCTCGCGGCGCACCATCAGCGTCCCGGTGCGGGCGGTGGAGGGCCAGTGGATGCGCCGCATCTCGTCGCGCGGGCGGTACTCGCGGATCAGGGCGTCGTCGGGGCCGAGGACGCTGCTGCGGCGGTGCGCCGCCTCGCCGACCAGGCCGGCGCCGGCGCCGCGGATCGCCTCGCCGAGCCGGTGGATGGCCGGGGTGACGGTGAGCAGGTTGGTGCCGCCCAGCCGGCGGCGGCTGCCGGCCAGGCCGAGTGCGTCGGTGGTCGCCCAGTGGGCCGGCCCGATCCGGTAGCGGCCCCGCAGGAAGGTGGCCAGCTGGTAGTGATGGACGCTGCGCAGCCGGCCCCACCCCGACGGCACCGGCAGCGCCGGCGCGCCGGCCAGCAGGTCGGGCACCGACTCCTCCACGACGCTCCACGCGCCCAGCCCGATGCTGTCCCGCTCCAGCGCGAGGCTCACCCGCACCGGCGACCCGGCGCTCACCCGGTCGGGCAGCAGCCGGCGGTGCGCCGCCGGTCGGCGGGCGGAGAACCAGGCCAGCACCGCCGCCGCGGCGACCAGCCCGAGCAGCAACCCGCCCGGCCAGGCCAGCGTGCGCAGTCCGGTGGTGCCCGCGGCGACCAGCAGCATCACCGCGACGGTGACCAGGCCCAGGCCCCGGGAGGTCAGCCGGATCATGGCTCTAGTCGCGGTCGGGGACGGGGACGCCGTCCACGGCGGCCTGAACCACCTCGTCGACGCCGCGCCGGGCGAGCTGGGCCGCCGGGCTGAGCAGGATGCGGTGGGCCAGCGCGGGGCCGGCCAGCCGCTGCACGTCGTCGGGAATGACGTAGTGCCGGCCCTGCAGCACGGCGTACGCCTTGCAGGCACGGAGCAGTTGCAGGCCGGCCCGGGGCGACCCCCCGAGCCGGACGTCGGGGCTGCGCCGGGTGGCCTCGAGCACCGCCACCAGATAATCCTTGATGGCGTGGTGCACGTAGATGTTCCGCACCCCGGCGGCCAGCCGGGACACCGTGGCGGCATCGGTGACCGGCCGCAACTCGGCCAGCGGGTCCCCGCCGCCGTGGTGGTCGAGCATGGCGATCTCGGCGGCGCGCACCGGGTAGCCCATCGAGATCCGCAGCATGAACCGATCGCGCTGCGCCTCGGGCAGCGGATAGGTGCCCTCCATCTCGATCGGGTTCTGGGTGGCCACCACCAGGAACGGATCCGGCAGCGGATGGGTGATGGCGTCGACGGTGACCTGGCGTTCCTCCATCGCCTCCAGGAGCGCCGACTGGGTCTTGGGTGACGCGCGGTTGATCTCGTCGCCGATCACCACGTTGGCGAACACGCCGCCCGGCTTGAACTCGAAGGCGCGGCGCTCGGCATTGAAGATCGACACGCCGGTGATGTCGCTGGGCAGCAGGTCGGGGGTGAACTGGATCCGCTGGGCGGTGCCGTCGATGGAGCGCGCCAGAGCCTTGGCGAGCATCGTCTTGCCGACGCCCGGGACGTCCTCGATCAGCAGGTGACCGGACGCGAAGAGCGCCACCAGCGCCAGTTCGATCGCCTCGGGCTTGCCCTCGATCACCGTCCGGACGGCGGACCTGATGTCGGCTGCGACGGACTGCAGATCGTCCACTTGGCTCGCTGGGCTGCGTTCCACGGTCCCCCCTCCGGCTGTTCTCTCGTGCCACCCTACCGGGCTCCGCTCTGGGCAACAGGGACGGGTCCCGCCGGCCCCGCGTGGGGCGCCGATCGCCCGGGTGACGCCCCGCGGTACTCGTCCAGTGGAGGAAAGTGGAGTACAGTGGCGTCAAGTGGAGGACAGAGTCGAAGGGGGTGGGTCCCTGTGTTCTTGGGCACTCACACTCCGAAGCTCGATGACAAGGGCCGCTTCTTCCTCCCCGCGAAGTTCCGCGAGGAACTGAACGGGGGCCTCGTCATCACCAGGCAGCCGGACCGCTGTCTGGCGATCTTCACCCCGGCCGCCTACCAGGCGACCGCCGATCGGATGATCGCGGGATCGTCCAGCCTGGCGAAGGTGCGCTCGGTGCAGCGGATGTTCGCCTCCGGCGCGGATTCGTCCACGCCGGACAGCCAGGGCCGGATCACCGTGCCGGAGCACCTGCGGAGCTACGCGGGCCTGCGTCGGGAGATCGTCGTGATCGGCGCCTTGGACCACATCGAGGTGTGGGACGCGGAGGCTTGGGCCTCCTACGCCGCGGCGCAGGAGGAGGCCTTCGCACAGATGGACGAAGAGGTATTCGGAGCGGGGTGACCCGCACCGAGAAGCAACACCGTCGCGTGCGGTGCGGCTTCAATCCGAGGGGCGACGCCCCCTGGCGCACCTTCCCCGGTGCCAGGCGGCGCTCACGGATTGAAACCACGACGCACGCGAGGGTGCCATCCAGGGCTGACGGAGGGGTCGAGATGGACGGGCAGCAGGCCGCCGGGCACGTTCCGGTGATGTGCGCGCGCATCGTCGAGCTGCTCGGCGTGCCGCTGCGGGCCCCGGGCGCCGTCTACGTCGACTGCACGCTCGGCCTGGGCGGCCACGCCGAGGCCGTCCTCACCGCCTGCCCGGACGCCAGCCTGATCGGCATCGACCGGGACCGGCACGCCCTGGACGCCGCCGCCGCCCGTCTGGAGCCCTTCGGCGGCCGGGTGGCGTTGTTCCAGGCCCGCTACGACGAACTGCCCGAGGTGCTGGCCGAGGCCGGGCGTCCCCGGGTGCAGGCGATCCTGGCCGACCTGGGCCTGTCCTCGATGCAGATCGATCGCACCGAGCGCGGCTTCGCCTACCGGGTCGACGCGCCGCTGGACATGCGGATGGACGACACCCAGGCGCTGACCGCCGCGGAGCTGCTGAACACCGCGTCGGCCGGCGAGCTGACCGGCATCCTGCGCCGCTTCGGCGAGGAGCGGTTCGCCGACCGGATCGCCCGCCGCATCGTCGCCGAGCGGGCCGCCGAGCCGTTCGCCGGCTCGGCCCGGCTGGTCCGGGTGATCGAGCAGTCCATCCCCGCCGCGGCCCGCACGGCCGGCGGCGGGCACCCGGCCAAGCGCACTTTCCAGGCCCTGCGGATCGCGGTCAACGACGAGCTGGTCGCGCTGGCCGGGCTGCTGCCGGCGGCGATCGACGCGCTGGCCCCGGGGGGACGGCTGGCGGTGCTGGCCTACCACTCCGGCGAGGACCGCCTGGTGAAGAACGCGCTGCGGGACGCGGCCACCGACCGCGCCCCCCGGGGCCTGCCGGCGGTGCCGCCGGAGCTGCGCGCCCGGCTGGTGCTGCTGACCCGCGGCGCCGAGCGTCCCGGCGACGACGAAGTACGGAACAACCCGCGCGCCGCCTCGGCACGGCTGCGCGCGGCGGAACGGATCGACGAGGTGGCAGCATGACGGCACTCCTGGCTCCCAAACGGAACTCCGAGGACTCCGGGCCTCGCTGGAGTCTGCGTGAGGTGCGGCTCCCGCAACGCACGATGGCCAGCGTCCCGTTCATCCTGAGTCTTGGTGTGCTGCTGGCCCTCGGCATGGTCGGGCTGCTGCTGCTCAACACCGCCCTGCAGGAGCAGGCCTTCGCCGTCCGCGATCAGCAGAAGGTGGCCACCCAGCTGGGCTACCGGGTGGCCGCGCTGGAGACCGAGGTCACCGAGGCCCGCTCCAGCACCCGGCTGGCGATCGAGGCCACCGAGCTGGGCATGGTGCCGAACCCGTACCCGGCCTACCTGACGCTGCCGGGCGGCGACATCGTCGGCAACCCCACCCGGATGACCGGCAACGAGGTGCCCGACGTCCGCTACCGGACGCCGGAGGAACTCGCCGCCATCGCCAAGCAACGCGAGGAGGCCCTGGCGCGGGCCAAGGCCGAGGCCGAGGCGAAGAAGGCCGAGGAGGAAGCCCGCAGGGCCGAGGAGGCGGCCGCCAAGAAGGCCGCCGCGGAGAGGGCCGCGGCCGAGAAGAGGGCGGCTGAGAAGAAGGCCGAGGAGAGTAAGAAGAAGGGGAGCGGCCGATGACGGCACCGAAGGCGGGCCCGGCCCGGCGGCTCGCCCGGCTCCGTCGCCAACGGCTGCCGCTGGCGTCCCCGGTCCGCCGGATGCGGGTGCTGCTGATCGCCATCGCCGTGGTCTTCTCGATGTGCGCCGGGCGGGCCCTGCAGGTGCAGGCCTTCGATCCGCAGGCGTACGCGGCCGAGGCGGCCGAGGCGATGCAGCAGACCCAGGTGCTGCCGGCCTCGCGCGGCGAGATCACCGACCGCTACGGCGACATCCTCGCGTTCACCGAGGACACCGTGCAGGTGGTGGCCGACCCCAAGATGATCCGCACCAACGGCAAGATGTCCGACGGCCAGATGACCAGCCGCGACCGCGAGGTCGCCGCGGCGGCGCCGCAGCAGCTGGCCCAGATCCTGGCCCGGCACCTCGGCAACACCCCCGAGTCGTACCTGCCGCAGCTGACCGACCCGAAGTCGTCCTACAAGGTGATCGCCAAGCGCATCCCGGCGCAGACCTTCGCCGACATCCAGGCGGAGATGACGCAGGCCAAGCTGCTGGGCCTGCGGCGGATCACCGCCCCCACCCGGCGCTACCCGAACGGCACCCTGGCCGCCAACCTGATCGGCTGGGTGAACGAGCAGGGGGACGCCGCGGGCGGTCTCGAGCTCTCCCTGGAGAAGCTGCTGCACGGCACCGACGGCAAGGAGGTCTACGACTCCTCGCCCAACGGCAAGATCCCGCTCGGCGACAATGTCCTGATCCCGGCCCAGAACGGCCGCAACTTCGGCCTCACCATCGACTCCTCGATGCAGCTGCTCGCCGAGCAGCGGCTCGCCAAGGCGCTGGCCGACAGCGGCGCACAGGCGGCCGCCGTCCTGGTGATGAACCCGAACACCGGCGAGGTGCTGGCGATGGCCAACGCGCCGTCGTTCGACAGCAACGAGCCGGGCAAGGGCAACATGGACGACATGGGCAACCGGGCCGCGATCAACGTCTACGAGCCCGGCTCGGTGCAGAAGGTGCTCACCTTCGCCGCGCTGCTCGACTCGGGCACGGTGAAGCCCGACGACAAGGTCAAGATCCCCTCGGTCATCAAGTACGACACTCGGCACAAGATCGAGGACTGGTGGAACCACGGCGAGATCACGCTGCGGGCCCGCGGGGTCTTCGCCAAGTCGTCCAACCTGGGCACGATCATGCTGGCCCGCAAGATGACCAAGGAGCAACTGCACTCCTACTACGCGTCGTTCGGTCTCGGCCGGCGCACCAACGCCGGGGTGCTGGGCGAGGCGGCCGGATACCTGCCGAAGGCCACCATGCCCGACTACACCCGCGACGGCATCGCCTTCGGAACCAGCCTGTCGGTGACCGCCCTGCAGAACGCCGCGGCGGTGGCCTCGGTGGTCAACGGCGGCGTCTACCACGCGCCCACGGTGATCGCGACGATGGACGGTCAGCCCTACACCCGGCCCAACCAGGACACCACCCCGCGCCGGGTGATCTCGGAGGAGGCCTCCGAGCAGGTCCGCTCGCTGATGGAGCAGCAGGCCCTCGAACAGAAGGGCTCCGCGTTCTCGATCAGCGGCTACCGGATCGGCACCAAGACGGGCACCGCCCGGCTGGTCAGCGCCGACTGCAAGTGCTACCGCGGCGAGTCGGTGGTCTCCACGATCGGCGTCGCTCCTATCGAGAACCCGCAGGTACTGGTCTACTCGGTGGTGTGGAATCCCAAGAAGGGATCGTCCGGAGCGGCCGTGGCGGCGCCGATCATGCACGACGTCCTGGCGCTCGCGCTGCCGCGGTACGCGGTCGCGCCGTCGTCCGGCAAGGGCATCAAGCTCCCGCTGAAGTGATGGGGTCGCGGCATGGCTGAGCACGCTCCTCGGCTGTCCGGGCTGCTGCCCGGGGTG
>CALMIQ010000261.1 GCA_937863965.1 uncultured Micropruina sp. | reverse complement strand
CTGCTCACCGTGGGCATGCTGTGCAACGACGCCCACATCGCCACCGACGGCGACCGCTGGCACCTGGTCGGGGAACCGACCGAGGGCGCCCTGCGGGTGGCGGCGCTGAAGGCCGGGCTGACCGAGGACGGCCGGCGGCTCGCGGTGCTGCCGTTCGACTCGGCGCACAAGCTGATGGCGGTGCTGCACGAGGCGCCGGACGGCGTCCGCACCATCGTCGTCAAGGGCGCGCCGGACCGGCTGCTGGAACGATCCCTGACCCAGCTCGGCGCCGCCGGCCCCGCGCCGCTCGAGGCGTCACGATGGCATGCCGCGATCGACCGGCTCAGCGGCCGGGGCCTGCGGGTGCTGGCCGCCGCTCGGAGGCCGGCACCGCCACAGACGACCCCGCTCACCCTGGATGACCTGCACGATCTCGAATTCCTCGGCCTGTGGGGCATCGCCGACCCGCCGCGTCCGGAGGCGGTGGCGGCGATCGCCGACTGTCACACCGCCGGCGTCCGGGTGAAGATGATCACCGGCGATCACAAGGGCACCGCGGTCGCGATCAGCCGCGAGCTCGACCTGGTGGGCGGCGGCGGGACGGCCTCGGTGCTCACCGGCACCGAACTGGAGGAGCTCAGCCAGCGGCAGCTCGAGGACGTCGTCGCGGGCGTGGACGTCTTCGCGCGGACCAGCCCCGAACACAAGATCCGCATCGTCCGGGCGCTGCAGGCCCACGGCGAGGTGGTGGCGATGACCGGGGACGGCGTCAACGACGCGCCGGCGGTCACCCGCGCCGACGTCGGGATCGCGATGGGGGTCAAGGGCACCGAGGCGACCAGGGACGCCGCCGACATCGTCCTCGCCGACGACGACTTCGCCACCATCCGCTCCGCGATCCGGGAGGGCCGCCGGATCTACGACAACCTGCGCAAGTCGGTCGTCTTCCTGCTGCCCACCAACGGTGCGCAATCGCTGGTCATCCTGGTCGCGGTCGCCTTCGGCCTGGTGCTGCCGCTGACCCCCGTGCAGGTGCTCTGGGTCAACATGATCACCGCCGTCTGCCTGTCGCTGGCCCTGGCCTACGAACCGGCCGAGCCGGACGTGATGCGACGCCCCCCACGGACCCCCGGCGGCCCGATCATCACCCGCGGCGAGCTCGGCTTCGTCCTGATCGTGTCGGTGCTCATCGGCGGCGCCACCCTGTTGGCCTTCGGGGCCGCGCTGACCGTCACCGCCGACCTCGACCACGCCCGGACGGTGGCGGTGCTGACCCTGGTGCTGGCGCAACTGGCCTACCTGTTCAACTGCCGGTTCATCACCCGGTCGAGCGTCACCCCGGCGGTGCTGCGGGGGAATCCGGCGATCTGGTGGTCGGCGCTCGCCCTCATCGCCGTGCAACTCGTCTACACCTACGCGCCGTTCATGCACGAGCTCTTCGACTCCCGGGCACTCGCGCCGCGGTCATGGATCCTGCCGCTGGCGCTCGCGGTGGTGGTCTTCGTGGCGATCGAGGCGATCAAGTCCGTCCGTCACGTGCCGCACTGAGGCCGTCCGCACGCGGTGGTGGGCGCTCACGTACGGGCCGTCGAGCTTCGAGCGATTTGTCAGGGGCTGCTGATCGAATGGCGGGCACGGGAGCGGATGCCGAAACTAGTGGAGAGGTGAGAGTGATGTCTCTGTCCGATTGGATCGCGACGCTGTCGTTGGTGGTGACAGCGGCCCTAACGATCATCGTTGCGCAGATGAGTCACCGAGGGCAACGACAGACCGAGGCGATCCTGACCACCCTGGGCGACCTTGCGGCCGCCAACCGGATGGACGCCCTGGCGGTGCAGGCCGGAACCTTGACCCGCAAAGAGGATCTCGACGCCGTTCTCGATGAGGCTCGGGTGACCGGGTCGGGCAGGTCGCTCACCAGGATCTACGAGAACTACTGGGCGAGCGCTGGAGAGCATGGCGGGGCTGGCGATCGTGCCGGGGACGCTGGGGCTCGATCGGGCGGAGTACGAGTTCGGTTTGCGCAAGTTCAACGAGTACCGGCCCGAGCTACTCGTCAGCCGGTGGCCCAAAGGTGCCGCCTACCTTACTGACAAGTGAGACCCACGGCTGGCCCACCTACTCTTGGGACCCATGGACGACGTTCTGGTGGGGATTCTGGCGGTGGTCGTGGGCCTG
>CALMIQ010000260.1 GCA_937863965.1 uncultured Micropruina sp. | reverse complement strand
CGGCTGAACCAGGTGTTCGCCGGCGAGGTGCTGACCCGGTGCGACCTGCGCTGGCCCGAGCTGTCCACGATCGACTTCACCGGGGCAACCACGATCGCGGTGGTCAGCCGCGGCAAGCACCTGCTGCATCGCCTCGACACGGGCCACACCATTCACTCGCACCTGCGGATGGAGGGCCAGTGGCGCATCGAGGACGGGGCGGCCCGCCCCGACGCCCAGACCCGCGCGCTGCTCGGAACCGCCCGCTGGGTCGCCCTCGGCCAGCGTCTCGGCATGCTGGACGTCGTCCGCACCGACGCCGAACACACGCTGGTCGGGCATCTCGGCCCGGACGTCCTCGGCCCCGACTGGAACCCCACGCAAGCCGCGGCCAACCTTGCCCGCGGCGAGACCATCGGCGCCGCCCTGCTCGATCAGACCAACCTGGCCGGGGTCGGCACCCTGTACGCCGCCGAGACCCTGTTCCTGGAACGGGTCGACCCGTGGCACTCCCCCGCCGAGCTACCGGACGCCGTCCGGTTGGCCATCGTCGAGCGCGCCCACCGGCTGCTGGATGCCGGCCGGCGGCACGCCGTCCAGTCGACCACCGGGAACCAGCGGCGCGGCGAGACGACCTGGGTGCACGGCCGCGCCGGACGCCCCTGCCGCCGCTGCGGCGGCACCGTCCGGGTGGCCATGATCGGCCCGCCCACCCGGGAGCGGACGATGTTCTACTGCCCGGCCTGCCAGGGCGGCGTCCGCCCCACCTCGGGGCGGTGACCCTCAGAGCTTGTCGCCGAAGCTGTAGGTGTTCCGCGGCGTCGCCATCATGTCGGCGACCGTCTCGCGCCAGGTGAGGTAGTGCGCGGTCTCCTTGTGCGCCAGCGTCGCGGCCTGGTCGACGTACTCCTCGTAGACGATGAACCGGGTGGGGTCGTCCACCTGCTGCATCAGCTCGAAGCGGGTGATGCCCGGCTCCTGGAGGCTGCCGGCGACGTTGGCCAGCGAGGCCTCCTTGAACGCCTCGATGCTGTCGTCCTTGACGTGCACATTGCAGATCATGGTGATCGCCATTGTCGTGATGCCTTCCTCTGGCTGCGTTGACTGCTGAGTCGAGTAGGGGTCCGTCATCCTTGAGCGGCCCGGGCGAACCTGTCCAGCAGGTACGGCCAGTCGCCGAACTTGCTGCGGGCCTCGGCGTTGTACTCCGTCCAGCCGTCGTGCTCGAAGGTCACCTGGGTGCCGGCATCGGAGGGGACGAAGGTGGCTCGCACGACGGTCGGGAAGGACCGGTCCTGGGCGAGGGTGAAGCTGAAGGCGACCCGGGCCGGCGGATCCCACGCGATCACCTCGCCCCAGTCGTGCTCGGCACCGTCGGAGTGCCGTTCGGTGATCTGCCCGCGCATCCGGGGGTCGATGGTGATCGTGGTGAAGGTGTCGGGATTGCCGGTGAACTCGGGATCCCACCAGGCTCCCATCTTGGCGGTGAAGACCTCGAAGGCGCGCTCGGGGGAGCAGCTCAGACTGAGCTCGTGGACGATCGGGCTGGTATCCATGCTCCGATCTTTCCATCGCCGAGCACCGTCCGACCAGCGATTGACTGAAGCAGAATGGCCGACATGGCGGCGGAGACGATGCAGCAGTGGGCGCGGGAGGTGGCCCGCACGCTCGGACGCCCGTCCCCCGGAGTCGTCCGCACGCTCGCCACCACCACGGACGCCGAGCTGACCCTGATCGACGACATCGTGGTCAAGCTGCACGCCCCACGCACCGACGCCGCCCAGCTGGCCCGCCGGCTCGACCTGGCCGCCGCCTCCGGGCAGTTCGTGCCGCCGCTCGACACCCGGGTGCGCATCGGCCCGGACGGCCGTCCGGCCACGATCTGGCCGCTGGTCGAGGTCGCCGACGCCGCCAGCGACGTCCAGCCGTGGGCTGCGTCCGGGGCACTGCTGGCACGCCTGCACCGCGTCCGGACGCCGGGCGACCTGCCGCGGCACGGCTGGCCGGAGCGCCTGGACCGCGCCGCGCAGCGGGCTCCGGACGAGCTCCGCGACCTGGGCGTCCGGCTGGCGTCCGAGGCCCGGCGCGACGAACCGCCCACCGTGCTGCACGGCGACTGGCATCTGGGTCAGCTGGGCCGCTGGCGGGGCGGTTGGCGGCTGCTGGACGTCGACGACGTCGGCGTCGGCGACCCGGCCTGGGACCTCGCCCGGCCGGCCGGCTTCTGGGCCTGCGGGCTGCTCGCGGATGCCGACTGGCACACCTTCCTGGACGCCTACCGCGACGCCGGCGGTCCGGCGATCCCGCCGGCCGGGGACCCCTGGCCGGCCCTCGACCTACCCGCCCGGTGCGCCGTCTTCGTGGCCGCGGTGCGTGCCGCCGCCGGGGGCGATGTCCACGGCTCGGGCACAGCGTCGATACTGTTCGAGGCTTGCCGCCGCATGGCACAGTGAATCCATGTCCTCACCGACCGATCCGCTGCCCCGGTACGAGCCGTATGCCGCCGGGGGCGCCGTCCCCGCCGGCTTCACCTGCCCCAAGTGCGGCGGCAGCATGCGCACCGTCGACCGCAACGGCATCCACATCGAGCAGTGCCTGAACTGCCGCGGCGTCTTCCTCGACTTCGGCGAACTGGAGAACATCACCCAACTGGAGGCCCGGTTCCAGGCCGCCCCGCCGCCGGCGCAGGGCTACGGCTACGGCCCCGAGTGGGGTCACCGTGGCGGCAAGCACTACCGCCGGCAGGGCCTGGGCGGGCTGTTCTTCTCCAGCTGAACCGGAAGGTCCGGTATCAGCGGGAGCCGCGGCCCGCACCTGTGCGTGACACATCGATCACAGGAGGCCGCATGTCCCGCTCTCGCCGTTTGCTCACCGCAGTCCTCGCCGTCGGCCTCACCGCCTCGACGACCTGCCTGGCCGCGCGCCCGGCGTCCGCGGCCGCCGCGTGCACAGCCGGCAACGGGGTCGCCGGCGACCTGAACTCCGACGGCCTGGCCGACATCGTGGTGGGGGTGCCGTCCTTCAACGGCGACCGCGGCGCGGTCGACATCCTGTTCAGCGACGGCGAGCGGCGCTTCCTGCGGGCCACCGACCTGGGCCTCCCGTCCACGCCCGGCGATCGCTTCGGCGCCTCCGTCGCGCTGGGCGACGTCAACGACGACGGGTGCGCCGACCTGGCGATCGGCGCGCCCGGCCGCAACGCCAGCACCGGCGCGGCCCACCTGGTCAAGGGCAGCCACACCAACACCCTCACCCTGATGACCAGCTTCGCCGGCACCGCGCCGCACGGCAGCTTCGGCGCCCAGGTGCTGCTGCTCACGCCGCAGAAGCTGACCGGGTCCGGCTGGGTGCGCACCAACCAGCAGCTGGTGGTCTCCGCGCCGACCGCCGACGACGGCGCGAAATGGGAGGCCGGCCAGGTCGTCGTCCTGCCCCTGACCAGCGGTTTCGCGCTGACCGGGTCACGCAAGGTGATCACCCAGGACTCGCCGGGCGTCCCCGGGTCGTCCGAGAACGGCGACCGGTTCGGCACCGCGCTCGCCGGCCAGGACCGGACGATCGTGGTCGGCACCCCCAACGAGGCGGTCGGCACCCGGCGCAACGCCGGCGCGGTCACCCTGCTGTCCGCGACCCAGTCCGCACCGACCACCTTCAAGGGCGTCACCGTCACCCAGAATTCCGCCGGCGTCCCCGGCACCGCCGAGGCCGGCGACGAGTTCGGCGCCGCCGTGGCGTTCCGCGACAACCACGTGCTGATCGGCGCCCCCGGCGAGACCATCGGCTCGGCCCGTTGGACCGGCCAGGTGCACCTGCTCAGCTTCAACCCGAACGCGCGCACCTACCGCTCGCTGCGGGCCGTGCACCAGAACACCACCGGGATTCCGGGCGCCAACGAGACCGGTGACTACTTCGGCTCGTCGGTCGCTCTAGGCATCAACACCGTCGACCAGCTGACCGCCATCGTCGGCGCCCCGGGAGAGGCGATCGGCAAGCTCCTTGGCGCCGGCTCGGTGACCATGTTCCGCGCCAACCGCAGCGGCGGCATCGCCCGGTCGGTGCATCAGGGGACGCCGGGAATCGCCGGCGCACCCGAGGCCGGTGACCGGTTCGGCTGGTCGGTCGGCGTCGTCAGCGGCGATCTGGCGGACGGCGAGGCGATGCGCGACGGCGTCGTGATCGGCGTGCCGGGCGAGGACGTCGGCGCCGCCGACGATGCCGGGACGGTGGTCTACTCGCGGACGCTCGGCAGCTGGTCCTCGTTGCTGCTGGAGGACACCGGTGCGGCCACCGTGCCCGCCGATGCCGGGTTCGGCGAGACCCTGGCCGCAGTGGCCGCCTGAGCTCCGGTCCGTTCCCGCAATTGTCGTGTTACCGTCGCATCCATGGCGGGACGGGGTGCGGCGG
>CALMIQ010000259.1 GCA_937863965.1 uncultured Micropruina sp. | reverse complement strand
CGGGGGGCTGCAGCGCGCGGCGGAGGCGATTCCCAATCTCGCTCCCTGGTGCGATCCGGGGCGCTTCGAACCGGCCGCCGGAACCAACGTCATCGCGAACTTCCCCAATACCTACCGGCTGCAGGGACCGGCCGCGGGAACGCCGCCCGCGGATGGGCTGTTCTTCGTCGGGGACGCCGTGGCGACCCTCAACCCGGAGAACGGGTTGTACCTCTCCCTGGCGCTGCCGCACGTCGAACACCTGATGGCGGCACTCGACGAATCGCAACCCGACTTCGGCCGGGTGTCGGCCTCCATGGATGCCTGGGCCGAGGAGCGCATTCGCCCGTGGTACGTCGATCACGTCCTGCAGGACGAGTGGACGCTGCGGCGTTTCGCCGGGGAGGAGCCCGATCTCGACAGGCGCATCCCACCGGACGTCATCGCCGCGGCGGCGATGGTCGATCCGTCGCTGCTTGCGTTCATCGGGCCGTATCGCGCCCTGCTCGCCGAGCCGGACATCCTCGACGGTGCCCAACAGCGGGTACGGGAGCTGTTGCTGTCTGGTTGGCGACCGCCCAGCACCGGGCCGAGCGTCGAGCAGCTCGTGGCACTCGCCGGTGTCAGCCGACGGTGATGCTCTCGTACTCGGGTTCGGACGCCGACACCACCGGGGCGACCAGCTTGACCGGGCCGCCCTTGGTGAAGGTCAGCGTGACGTCGGCCAGCAGGCCGGGCTTGAGGTCGGGTGAGGTCACCGCGATCCGGACCGGGGCGTTGGTGAGCACCACCAGAGTGTTGCTGGACAGCTGCACCGGCAGGCCGGTGGTGGTGACCACGAGCGGGCTGCCCGGGGTGCCGTCCGACTTCTGCGGGACGCCGGCGACCGCGGTCAGGGTGTCGTCGCCATAGGTGACCAGCGAGGCGCTGACCACTCCGCGGCCGGTGTTGTCGGCGACGATCAGCAGGTTGCGGACCATCACCGGGCCGGTGCTGGAGTTGACGCCCTCGGCCGGGGTATAGGGCTGCAGGGTCTGCACGTTCATGCCGCATCCGGTCAGGGCCAGCGCGAGCGGTACGCACAGGCTGGCGCCGAGTCGGCGGAGGGTGCTGGCCATCTGAACTCCTAGTGGTCGCCGTTTTGGGGGCCAGCCTAACGAATTGCGCCCGGTTTTGGGGGTGCCGGGCGGTGTCGTTCACGCCGGGCTCGGCGTCCGGTCCGCGGCCACTGGAGCAACACGTACCGACCTGTATTCATGTGGCTATGGCCCGCGATCTGTTGACAAAGCCAAACAAGAGCGTATGATTCAACATAATCCAACGTCGGATCGGAGGTCGGAAACAGATGTACGCAGAAGAGCGCCAGCGCACGATCGTCAATCTCGCCCTGCGGTATGACCGTGTCGCCGTCACCGAGTTGGCCCAGCGCTTCGACGTGACCACCGAGACCATCCGGCGCGACCTCGACGTCCTCGACCGTCGCGGCATCCTGCGCCGGGTCCACGGCGGCGCCGTTCCGGCCGAGAACGTCCGGCTGGTGGAGACCGCCGTCGCCGAGCGCGAGCCCGCCTTCTCGGCCCAGAAGACCCGGATCGCCCAGGCGGCCCTGCGGTTCCTGCCGACCGGGGCCGGCTCCACGGTGTTGATCGATTCGGGCACCACCACTGCCCGGTTCGCGGCGGCCATCGGCGGCAACCAGCAACACACGGTGGTCACCAACTCGGTGCCGATCGCGTCCCAGCTCGCGCTCCTGCAGGGTGGGCCCGTCCACCTGCTGGGCGGCCGCGTCCGGGGGCTCACCCAGGCCACCGTCGGCGGCGACACCGTCGAGGCCCTGGGGCGGCTCTCCTGCGATGTGGCATTCCTCGGCACCAACGGGCTGAGCCCCGAGCACGGACTGTCCACCCCCGACCCGGACGAGGCCGCCGTGAAACGCGCGATGGTACGCGCGGCGCGTCGCCGGGTGGTGCTCGCCGATGCCTCCAAGATCGGGGCGACACTGCTCGTGAGCTTCGCGGCACTCAATGATGTGGAAGTGCTGGTAACTGACTCCGGATTGCACGAAGCTGATCGACAACAGCTAGTCAACGCAGGATTGGAGGTCGTAGTCGCATGATCATCACGCTCACCGCGAACCCGAGCCTCGATCGGACCGCCAGCTTGGACGCGCCGTTGGCGCGGGGGCAGGTCCAACGAGTCAGTGGGGTCACCGTGGAGCCGGGAGGCAAAGGGGTCAACGTGGCCCGTGCCATTCATTACGCGGGCCATCCGGTCCGCGCCGTCCTACCCGCGCCGGACGACGATCCGATCCTGTCCGCGCTGCGCCAGCTCGGGGTCGACTACCGCACCGTGGCGGTCGACGAGGGCGTCCGGATGAACCTCACGCTCACCGAACCGGACGGCACCACAACCAAGCTCAACGAGCCGGGCCCACTGCTCAGCGACGAGCTGATCGAGGCGCTGGCGTCCCTGGTGGTGAGCGAGGCCTCCGGCGCCGAATGGGTGGTGCTGTCGGGTTCGCTGCCGCCCGGCGTGCCGGCCAACTTCTACGCCACGCTGGTCCGGCGGCTCCGCCCGCTCGGGGTCAAGGTGGCCGTGGACACCTCCGACGACCCGCTGCAGGCACTGGTCGACGAGTTCCCGGACGCCGCCCCCGACCTGCTCAAACCCAACTCGGACGAGCTCGCGCAGCTCACCGGAGCGAACGCCGAGCAGCTCGAGGCGGCCGCCAAGCAGGGCGACCCGAGTGCCGCCGTGGACGCGGCCCGCAGCCTGGTCGAACGCGGCGTCACCGCCGTGATGGGCACCCTGGGTGCCTCCGGCGCGGTCCTGGTGACCGCCGAGGGCGCCTGGCACGCCAGTCCGCCCCCCATCGTCCCGCGCAGCACCGTCGGTGCGGGCGACTCATCGGTGGCCGGTTATGTACTGGCCGACTGCGGGGGAGAAGCCGCCCCCGGACGACTCCGAACCGCTGTGGCGTACGGCTCCGCCGCGGCATCCATGGCCGGAAGCGCCTTGCCCAGGCCCGAGCACCTCAACACCGCCGACGTCGTCATCACCGACCTCGGCTGAACTTCTCCGTATCCGTTGATCCGTTGAAAGGACACACCAATGTCGCAGGACCTGATCACTGCTGATCTGGTTGTGCTCGACGTCGATCTTGGGCCCACCAAGAACGATGTGATCCACAATCTGGCCGAGCTGGTGGCCAAGGCCGGACGCGCCGACGCCGCCGGCCTCGAGGCCGACGCCTTGGCTCGCGAAGCCAAGGCGGCCACCGGGCTGGGCGGCGGGATTGCGATCCCGCACTGCCGCTCCGCCGCGGTGACCACCAACTCTCTCGCCTTCGCCCGGCTCTCGCCGCCGGTCGACTTCGGGGCCTTCGACGGCCCCGCCGACATCGCCTTCATGATCGCCGCCGCGGAGGGCTCCGACGACGCACACCTGGAACTGCTGGCCCTGCTGGCCCGCAACCTGGTGCGCGCGGAGTTCACCGACGGGCTGCGCGCAGCGGCCACCCCGGAGGACGTCGTCGCCCTGGTGAACGCCGCCATCCACCCCGAGGAGGAGCCCGCCGCGGCACCGGCCGCCGCTTCTGCTCCGGCCGCCGCGCCGGCGTCGGAGGAGAAGGTCGTCCTGGTGGCGGTCACCGCCTGCCCGACGGGCATCGCGCACACCTTCATGTCGGCGGACGCCCTGGAACAGGCCGCCAAGGCGGCCGGCGTCGAGCTGCACGTGGAGCCGCAGGGTTCCGGCAAGGTCACCCCGATCGACCCGGCGATCATCGCCGGCGCGTCCGCGGCGATCTTCGCCACCGACGTCGGCGTCCGGGACAAGGAGCGGTTCGCCGGCCTGCCGGTGATCGAGTCCGGCGTCAAGCGGGCCATCAACGAGCCGGCGAAGATGATCGAGGAGGCCGTCGCGGCCGCCAAGGATCCCAACGCCCGCAAGGTGAGCGGCGACGCCTCGGCCGCCGCGTCCGCCCAGAGCGGCAGCCAGCTGAGCGCCGGCAAGCGGATTCAGCAGGCCCTGATGACCGGCGTCTCCTACATGATCCCGTTCGTGGCCGCCGGCGGCCTGTTGATCGCGCTCGGCTTCGCCATGGCCGGATTCGACGTGGCCCTGGCCCCCGGCTTCCGCGGTGCACGTGAGTGTGCCGAGTTGCTCTGGGCCGACCCGGCGACCTGTGCGGCCGCCCAGGCGGCCGGCGGCGACGGCGCCAGCATCGGCTCGCTGATCCAGGCGGCCGGCTGGAGCGCCGGCTTCATGAACTACATCGGCGCGCTGCTGTTCGCCATCGGCGGGGCGGCCTTCGGCTTCCTGCTGCCGGCCCTGTCGGGCTACATCGCCTTCGGCATGGCCGGCCGTCCGGGCATCGCCCCGGGCTTCGTCGGCGGCGTGATCGCGGGCGCCCTGGGCGCCGGCTTCCTCGGCGCACTGGTCACCGGCCTGCTGGCCGGCGTGATTGCCCTGTGGATGTCGGGCTGGAACGTGCCGCGCTGGCTGGCCGGCCTGATGCCGGTGGTCGTCATCCCGCTCCTGGTCACGGCGGTCGTTGGGCTCGTCATGTACCTCTTCCTCGGTACGCCGCTGGCCAACGTGACCACGGCGATGACCGAAGGGCTGGATGGCATGGCCGCCAGCGGCGCAGGCGCCGCGCTCGGCCTGCTGCTCGGTTTGATGATGTGCTTCGACCTGGGCGGTCCCGTGAACAAGGCGGCCTACCTGTTCGCCACCGCCGGCCTGGCGGCGCAGACCACCTCGTCGTTCCAGATCATGGCCGCGGTGATGTGCGCCGGCATGGTGCCGCCGATCGCACTGGCCCTGGCCACGACGGTCCGGTCCAAGCTGTTCACCGAGGTCGAGCTCGAGAACGGCCGCGCGGCCTGGTTGCTGGGTGCCGCCTTCATCTCCGAGGGCGCCATTCCGTTCGCCGCGGCCGACCCGCTGCGGGTGATCCCGTCGATGATGGCCGGCGGTGCCGTCACCGGCGCGCTGTCGATGGCCCTGGGCGTCGGTTCCCGTGCCCCGCACGGCGGCCTGCTGGTCGTTCCGCTGATGGAGAACGCCTTCGGCTTCCTGATCGCGCTGATCGCGGGCGTGGTCGTGGCCGCCATCGCGGTCATCGCGATGAAGCAGTTCTGGCCGGCCAAGGCGGTTGCCGTGGCGGCCTGATCCCTGCCCTCATCGAGCCCGCCGGCGCAGTGCCGGCGGGCTCGATGCCGTTCTCGGCGCCGCTCTCGCGTGATCTCCGGCTGGTGCCCGATGCGGCGCCATTTGGTGTTGTCAGAGCCGTATTAGTGCTCTCAATTCCGACCACCGGAGCACGCGGCGGCACAGCCGACACGCCCTTGTCAACCCCCTAAAGTGCCTCTGGCTAGGACGAACGTTTCGAATGTTGGACTAACGCGTGCTACCATGGATGTCTGGGAAAGGGGTCTGCTAGATGACTTTTGAAGTCGGTGAGACGGTGGTCTACCCCAATCATGGGGCAGCCGTCATCGAAGACATTGAAACCCGGACGATCAAAGGCGAGGACAAGCTCTATCTCGTGCTGCGCATCGTCGGCCAGAACGACCTGGTGGTCCGGGTCCCGGCACAGAACCTCGACGAGATCGGCGTACGCAACGTTGTGGACGCCGACGGTCTCGAGCGGGTGTTCTCCGTGCTGCGGGCGCCGCACACCGAGGAGCCGACCAACTGGTCGCGTCGCTACAAGGCGAACCTCGAGAAGCTGCACTCCGGCAATGTCATGAAGGTGGCCGAGGTCGTTCGTGATCTGTGGCGGCGTGAACGTGAACGGGGCCTGTCGGCCGGCGAGAAGCGAATGCTCGCCAAGGCTCGGCAGATCCTGGTCTCCGAGTTGGCGCTGGCCGAGAAGGTCGAGGAAGACCG
>CALMIQ010000258.1 GCA_937863965.1 uncultured Micropruina sp. | reverse complement strand
ATGGTCGATGATGGCGCCCTGCTCGCCACGGAAGTCGTCGTACCCGAAGGTGGTATGCAGCACCTTCAGAGGGGACAGGTCAGGCACGAGGTTCATGGTAAGGGCCGCCACCGACAGCTCGGCGACACCGATGGCGCGGACGACCCTCCCGACCTGCTGCTGGGGCGCGTCCCCTAGGCTGCCTGCGAGTCATCTGCGGATCGCGGGGGAATGCGTCCGTCCATCGCGGCACGGACGACGGGGGAGGAACCGATGAATCATCGACGTGCGCGCGTTCTGATCGGCGCGGTTGCGGCGTTACTGTGCCTGCCGGGCTGTGCGTTGCCGATGCCGGAGGAGAAGGTGCCGGAGGGGTGGGCGCTCAATGTCCACCAGCCGGGGGAGTGGTGGACGCAACCGCTCATCCCGCGCGCCGTGGTGGTGCAGCGCTGCCCGCTGCCGCGCTTCTGGGCGTCCGATCCCGACCTGTGGAAGGTGACCGCGCTGCCTCCCGGCGGCAGCATCGAGTACTCGTTCTTCACCGACGACTACCACTGTTCGTTCGGGTGGTCCGAGGCACCCAGCACAGTGAAGGTCGCTCCGGGTGACCGGGCCACCGAGGCCGGGCTGCGCCGGATCTGCTCGGCCAGCGGCCTGCCGATGGACGCCGGGTGGCGGTTCCTCGGGCACCACCTGACCGGACGATCGGGCGAGCAGAGGCCCGGAGAGGTATCGACCGCTGCGTTCATCGACGACCACGGCACGGTGGTCGCCTGCTTTCCGGGGCAGGACGGCGAGGACGGCACCGGTGCGTCGGTCGAGTTGTCGGTCGGCACGGACACGGCCGCCGTCCCCGGCGGTGCACCCTGCCCGGTCACCCCGATCCACCTCGGCCGCGGCGCGAATGGCACCGTTGAGGACTATCAACTGGCCGGGGCCGGCGCCGTCCGTGGCGATGACGGCCGAGTGATCACCGGCGCGGCGTCGCTGCGGATCGGCCTGGCCGGCGACAGCGTGACCACGACCCATCCGGTCGTCGAGGGCATCGCGATCGTCTACGCCGCCGTGACACCGAAGGCGGCCATCCACTTCGAGGACTGGGACCATCCACCGACGGTCGAAGGAGACGTACTCGACGAGAACGGCACGCTCCTGGCGACCTGCCGCTCCTGACCGCCTCCGGCCGCTCGCTCCGCTAGGCTGCCCGTGCCTCACCCACGGGCCGACCGGGGGTGACGGCGTCCGTGCTCGCCGTGCGACGGACGCGGGGAGGGGGAGTCACGTGAAGCAACGAACCGTACGCGTCCTCGCGGGTACTTTCGCGGCGGTGCTGTGCCTGGCCGGTTGCGGCGCCCCGCCGATTCCGCAGGAGAAGGTGCCGGAGGGCTGGACGCTGGACGTTCACCAGCCGGGCGAGTGGTGGATGCGGCCGCTGATCCCGCGTTCGGTGATCGTGCAGCGGTGTGCGCCGCGCCCCGGCTGGGGCTCCGCCCCAGACCTGACGAAGGTGACCGCGCTGCCCCCCGGCAGCGATGTGGAGTTCACGTCGTTCGTGGATGAATACCGATGCGACATCGGCTGGTCCGAGGCTCGCAGCCGCGCGAAGGTCGCTCCCGCTCAGCAGTCCACCGAGGCGGGCCTGCGCCGGATCTGCTCGACCAGCGGTCTTCCGATGGACGCCGGCTGGCGGTTCCTCGGTCAGGCACCCAACACCCGGTCGGACTATCTCGCCACCGCGGCGTTCATCGATGACCACGGCACCGTCGTCGCCTGTCTCCCGGGATACGACCTCGCGGACGAGGGCATGGACGCGTCGGTCGAGCTGTCGGTCGGCGCCGACATCGCCGCCGGTTCCGGGAATCCGAGCTGCCCGGCCACGGCGCACATCACGGGCATCACCGACGACCGCGCGGTCGGCGAGTACCGGCTCAGGGGTGCCGGCGCCGTCCGCGACGACGGCGGGCGGGTCCTCACCCAGGCGACGACGGTGCGGATCGGCCTGGTCGGCGACGCCGTGACGAGTTCGCATCGCGTGGTGGACGGCGTCGCGATCGTCGACGCCTGGGTGACGCCGAGGGCGGCGATCCAGCTGGACGACGCCGACGACGTGCCGGCGATCGAGGGCCAGATCCTCGACGGGAACGGCAAGCTGCTGGCGATCTGCCGGCAGTGAAGGACTGCCATCGTGCTCCAGGCACGGTGGCAGCCCCTGCTGTTGCGGCGGTTCAACGATTGCTGGCGAAGAACCGCTGGGCGACGTTGGTCTTGGTGTGCTTGTAGTACCAAGCGGTCGGCTTGCCGTCGCCGCTGATGATCCAGGCGACCGTGATCGACTTGCGTCCCTTGGCGGCGTTGGCGG
>CALMIQ010000257.1 GCA_937863965.1 uncultured Micropruina sp. | reverse complement strand
CCGAGCGCGCCGGTGGCCGTCGGCGAGGTGGCGGGACGCCGGGTGGCCTTCCTGCCCAGGCACGGCCGGCACCACCAGTTCCCGCCCCACCGGGTGAACTACCGGGCGAATCTGTGGGCGCTGCGGGCGCTCGGCGTCCGGCAGGTGCTGGCGCCCTGCGCGGTGGGCGGGCTGCGGGCCGAGCTCGCGCCCGGCACCTTCGTCGTTCCCGACCAGGTGGTGGACCGCACCTGGGGACGTCCGCACACCGTCTGGGACGCCGTCGGCGCGGTCGTGCACGTCTCGTTCGCCGACCCGTACTGTCCGCGCGGCCGGGCCGCGCTGCTGAACGCCGGGGAGCCGGTCGTCGACGGCGGGACGCTGGTGGTGATCAACGGTCCGCGGTTCTCCACCCGCGCCGAGTCGGCCTGGCATGCCGCCGCGGGCTGGTCGGTGGTCGGGATGACCGGCATGCCGGAGGCGTCCGTCGCCCGCGAACTGGCGATGTGTTTCAGCACCGTCTGCATGGTCACCGACGCGGACGCCGGCGTCGAGGGACCCGGCGTCTCGCACGCCGAGGTGATGCAGGTCTTCGCCGGCAACATCGAGCGGCTGAGGACGATGCTCGTCCGGGTGATCGGCGCGCTGCCCGCCGCCGAGCCGGACGACGTCGCGACCTGCGCGTGCCGCCGCGCGCTCGACGGCCAGCGCCTGCCGTTCGAGCTGCCCTGATGCCCTCCGTGCTGCCCTCGGGCGACCCGGCGCCGCCGGACGGGTCACTCCCGGAGGCCGCCGTGGCCGAGCTGGGCGGCGGGCCGGTCTCGCTGTACCTGCACGTGCCGTTCTGCGCGACCAGGTGCGGCTACTGCGACTTCAACACCTACACCGCGGACGAACTGGGCGCCGCGCCGGGGACGTCCCGGCAGGCCTTCCTGGATGCCGCCCGCGCCGAGCTGGCGTTGGCCGCCCGGGTGCTGGGCGAGCGGACGGTGACCACCGTCTTCGTCGGCGGCGGCACGCCGACCCTGCTCGCGGCCACCGAGCTGGTCGGCCTGCTGGATGCGGCGCGGGAACGGTTCCGGTTCGCCGACGGCGCCGAGGTGACCACCGAGTGCAACCCCGAGTCGGTCGATGCCGCCTACCTGGAGGCCCTTGTCGCGGGCGGCTTCAACCGGATCTCGTTCGGCATGCAGTCGTCCCGGCCACACGTCCTGCGGGTGTTGGAGCGGCGGCACACCCCGGGCCGGACGGCGCAGGTGGTGCGCTGGGCGCGCGCGGCCGGCTTCGGCTCGATCAGCCTCGACCTGATCTACGGGACGCCGGGGGAGTCGCTCGACGACTGGCGCGCCTCGCTGCACGCCGCCCTGGACTGCGCGCCCGACCACCTGTCGGCCTACGCGCTGATCATCGAGGACGGCACCCGGCTGGCCGCGCAGATCCGCCGGGGCGAGGTGCCGGGGCCGGTCGACGACCTGCAGGCCGACTGTTACGAGCTGGCCGACCGGGTGCTCACCGGGGCGGGCCTGACCTGGTACGAGCTGAGCAACTGGGCGCGGCCGGGTCACGAGTGCCGGCACAACCTGGCCTACTGGCGCGGGACGTCCTGGTGGGGCGTGGGGCCCGGCGCGCACTCTCACGTCGGCGGGGTGCGCTGGTGGAACGTGAAGCACCCCCGCGCCTACGCCGCGGCGCTGGCGCAGGGACGCAGTCCGGCCGCGGCCCGCGAGTCGCTGGCGGCGGAGGATCGGCGGCTGGAACGGGTGCTCCTGGAATCCCGGCTGGCCGACGGGCTGGCCGTGGACGTCCTCACCGCGACCGAGCGGCACCGGGTGCCGGAGCTCGCTGCCCGTGGCCTGGTGGAGGTCGGGCCGTCGATCCCGGCGGGGGCCGGGGCTTCCCTCGTCCGGCTCACCCTGCGCGGTCGGCTGCTGGCGGACGCCGTCGTCCGCGACCTGCTGGACTGACCGCGGCGGCAGGTCACCGCGGTCCGGTCAACGCGCGTCCGATCACACACGAACGCTCGCCCAGCCGTTCGGGTCTCGCCCAGGTGGGCGAACCCCGAACGGCCGGGCGAGCGGCGGGGTGGGCTCAGTAGATGACGCGGCGGGCCGAGTGGTAGTGGCCGTACTTCTTCAGGCTGGAGATGTCGAGATCGTCCCGGGTGTTGCGGGCGTGCACGATCTTGCCGCCCCCGATGTACAGGGCGACGTGGCTGACCGGGCTGTAGAAGAAGACCAGATCGCCGGGCTTCAGGTTCTTCTTGGCGACCTTCTTGCCCTTCTTCGACATCGCCCGCGACACGCGCGGCAGCTTGATGCCGATCTTCTTGAAGGACCACACCATCAGGCCCGAGCAGTCGAATTTGTTCGGCCCGGTGGCACCCCGCTTGTACTGGCCCTTCTTGACCTTCGACTTCGCGGCCTTGATCACCTTGTTGGCCTTGGCCTTCAGCTTCTGGGCCTTGGTCTTCTTCTTGGGCTTCGGCGCCTCGGTGCTGGGCGCGGCCGAGGGGGCAGCGGTCGGCTTCGCGGTCGCGGTCGGTGTCGGCGCGGCAGTCTCGGCGGCGGCGGGCAGCATGCCGCCCAGCAGTGCGAGCGAAGCGGTCGTGGCGAGCGTGGCGGACAGCGCGAACCTGCGAACGAGCATGGGTGATCCTCCCCAGGATGGTGGACGTGACGGCCTTGCTGAGAGTTGGTTGAGCAAAACCTGAGACCAAACTGAGGGAGACCTTAATGGAGGGTGCT
>CALMIQ010000256.1 GCA_937863965.1 uncultured Micropruina sp. | reverse complement strand
CGAAGCTCGCCCCGGCGGTGGTGGCGTAGCCGAGCCCGCCCAGCAGGGCGTGCAGTGCCCGGACGCGGTCACCGCTGGAACCCGACTTCACCGTCGCCGCCAGCGAGCCGAGGGTGATCGGCCCGGCCTCGCCGTCCACCTGGAGCTTCTTCGCCTTCTGGTACTTCTTCACGGCCGCGACGGTGGCGGTGTCGTAGCGTCCGGTGACGGCGACCGAATGGCCGGCGGCGCGCAGCAGGTGCTGGGCGGCGGTCACCTTGACACCGCTGTGGCCGGGCAGCAGCACCAGCGTGTACGGCACCACGTCGTAGTCGGCCAGCCGGTAGTCGGCGATCAGCGCCTTGAGCTTCTTGGCGTAGGCGACGGCGTCCTTGGGCCGGTCCACCTTGGCCAGCGCGTCGACGAACGCGGACGCGCTGCCCATCACCGCGCGCGCCTTGGCGTAGGCCGAATCCTCGGCGATCGCCTCCGCGCGGGCCTGGAACGAGGCGGTGATCGAGGCGTACTTGCTGTATTTCACCGACGCGATGGTGACGCAGCCGCTCTGGTAGCGTGCGGCCGCCGAGGCGACCACCCCATCGGTGCCGGCGAAGCTGAGCTTGGCGTAACGCCGGAGGCCGGCGTAGTACTTGCGCGTCTTCCAGTAGCTGTAGGTCGTCTTGACCACGCCGTAGGCGCGTCCCCTGGCCTCGACGACCTCCCAGTCGCCGTTCGATTTCTTGGCGGTCAGCACCGCGACGTGGCCGATGCCGTTGGAGCGGGCCGGGTTGTTCCGCAGGAAGACCAGGTCACCGACCTTCGGCGAGGACCCCTTCGGGACGGCCTTGGTGGCGTTGTACTGGGCGGCGGCCAGGTCGGTGATCCTGTTGCCGGACCGGCCGTAGAGCCACTCGACCAGCTCGGAGCAGTCGAATTTGGGCGGGTTCGGGTTGGTGATCGAGGCCTCCGCGCCGAGCACGTACGGCTTGCCGACCTGGGCCCGGGCCAGGGTGCCGAACTGGCCGGCGGTCATCGCCGAGCTGCACCGGGTGTCGAAGTAATTCTTCGCGCTCGTCACCTGCTTCGAGTCGCCCCAGTCGGACGCGTCGATGGCCTGGGCGATCAGCACCGAGGCCGGGACGCCGGCGCTGCGCTGCGCCTCTCGGGCGGGTGAGACCAGCTTGTTGATGAAGGCTTGCTGGGGGCTGGTCACCGCCTCCGCCGGGTCGCCCGTGAGGGCAAGGGTGAGCACCAGAACCAGACTCAGGAGGCCGGACGCGGCTCGGGTGGGGGTGTTCATGCCTACCTACGTAACGGTCCGCGACCCCCTGCGCCAACTCCCTGGCGAATATCGGCCGTCGTCCGGCACCCGCAATTGCCCACTGACTAGGCATTTCACGCCATCCTCAGTCTTACCGTGAGGTTGAGAGTGGACTAATGGTTTACTGAGTGCCCGGCGTGTCGAGTGGTTTCCGCTTGTCGGAGCCACTTTCGACGTCGGAACTACCCGATGACCAACAGCAGGTCGCCGCCCTCGACCGCCTGGGCGTGCCCGATGGCCAACCGTTGGACGGTGCCGCCGACGCCGGCGGTGATCGCCGCCTCCATCTTCATCGCCTCGATGGTGGCCACGCTCTGGCCCGCCTCGACAGTGTCCCCCACCTCGACGGTCAGCGTCACCACGCCGGCGAACGGGGCCGGCACATGGCCCGGCTTGCCCGGGTCGGCCCGCTCGGCGGTGACCACGTTGGACTGCACCGAATGGTCCCGCACGGAGACGATCCGGATCTGGCCGTTGATGGTGCACACCACCTGGCGGTAGCCGCGGGCGTCCGGCTCGCCGATCGCTTCCAGGCCGAGCAGCAGCCGCTTGCCGCGTTCGATCTCGACCTCGTGCTCCTGATGCACCTCCAGGCCGTGCAGGAACTCGCGGGTGGAGAGCACCGACAGCTCCGAGAACTCCTCGACGGCGTCCTCGTAGTCCTTGGTCGGGCCCGGGAACAACAGCCTGTTCAGCGTCCGGCGGGGCTGCTCGGCGAGCGCCCGCTCGTCGGCGTCCGACAGGTCGGTCTCCACCGGCTTGGCCACCCGGCCGGCCAGCGCCCTGGTGCGGAACGGCTCGGGCCAGCCGCCCGGCGGGTCGCCCAGATCGCCGTTCAGGAAGCCGATCACGGACGCCGGGATGTCGTACCGGCCCGGGTTGGCCTCGAAGTCGTCCGGATCGGCGTTGGCGCCGACCAAGGCGAGCGCGAGGTCGCCGACCACCTTGGACGAGGGGGTCACCTTGACGATGTTGCCGAGGATGCGGTTGGCGGCCGCGTACATGTTCTCGATGTCCTCGAAGCGGTGCCCCAGGCCCAGCGCGATCGCCTGCTGGCGCAGGTTGGAGAGCTGCCCGCCGGGGATCTCGTGGGTGTAGACCCGGCCGGTCGGGCCGGGCAGGCCCGACTCGAACGGCGCGTACAGCAGCCGGACGGCCTCGAAGTACGGCTCCAGGTCGGTGGCCGCCTGCAGCGACAGCCCGGTGGCCCGCTCGGTGTCGTCGGTGGCCGCGATCAGCGCCGACATCGACACCTGCGAGGTGGTGCCGGCCCAGGCCGCGGACGCCACGTCGACGGCGTCCACGCCCGCGTCGATGGCGGCCAGCAGGGTGGCCAGCTGACCGCCCGCGGTGTCATGGCTGTGCAGGTGCACCGGCAGGTCGAAGCGTTCCCGCAGCGCCCGGACAAGCTGCGCGGCGGCGGGTGCCCGCAGCAGCCCGGCCATGTCCTTGATCGCCAGGATGTGCGCGCCGGCCTCGACCAGCTGCTCGGCGAAGCGCAGGTAGTAGTCCAGGGTGTAGAGCGTCTCGGACGGACTGGTCAGGTTGCCGGTGTAACACAGGGCGGCCTCGGCGACACCGTGGTCGGTCTCCCGGACCGCCTCGATCGCCGGACGGATCTGGTCGATGTTGTTCAGGGCGTCGAAGATCCGGAAGATATCGCAGCCGGTGCGCGCCGCCTCGTGCACGAAGGCCCGGGTGACCTCGAGCGGGTAAGGGGTGTAGCCGACGGTGTTGCGGCCGCGCAGCAGCATCTGCTGCGGAATGTTCGGCATCGCCTCGGCGAAGCTGGCCAGTCGTTCCCAGGGGTCCTCCTTCAGGAACCGCAGGGTGACGTCATAGGTGGCCCCGCCCCAGGACTCCATCGAGAACAGGCCGGGCAGCAGCCGCGCGATGTGCGGTGCGACGTGCATCAGGTCACGGGTGCGCACCCGGGTGGCCAGCAGGCTCTGGTGGGCGTCGCGGAAGGTGGTGTCGGTCACCGCGACCGGTCGTTGATCGCGCAGCGCCTGGGCGAATCGCTCCGGACCCTCGGCGAGCAGCAGCTGCTTCGATCCGGACGGCGGGGGCGCGTTGAGTTCCGCCGCGGTCAGCGACGGCAACTTGTCCCGGGCGACCAGCGAGGTGCGGCATTCGCCGTGCGGACGGTTCACCGCGATGCCGGCCAGGTACTTCAGCAGCTTGGTGCCCCGATCGGCGGGCAGCCGGTGGCTGAGCAGGTGCGGCCGCTCGTCGATGAAGGACGTGGTGGCGCGGCCGGCCAGGAAGTCCGGATCGGTGATCACCGCCTCCAGGAAGCCGATGTTGGTCGAGACGCCGCGGATCCGGAATTCCGTCAGCGCCCGGTAGGCGCGCCGCGCGGCGGACTGCAGATCGCGTCCGCGGCAGGTCAGCTTGACCAGCATCGAGTCGAAGTGGGCGCTGACCTCGGCGCCGGCGAAGACCACGCCGCCGTCCAGCCGGACGCCGGCGCCGCCGGGCGTCCGGTACACCGACAGCCGGCCGGTGTCGGGACGGAAGCCGTTGCCCGGGTCCTCCGTGGTGACCCGGCACTGCAGCGCCTGCCCGCGCACCTCGATGCCGTCCTGGGTGAGGCCGAGCTCGGCCAGGCTGGCACCGGCGGCGATCCGCAGCTGCGAGGAGACCAGGTCGACGTCGGTGACCTCCTCGGTGACGGTGTGCTCCACCTGGATCCGCGGGTTCATCTCGATGAACACGTAGCGGCCGTCGGCGCCGAGCAGGAACTCCACGGTGCCCGCGTTGGCGTAGTGGATGTGCCGGGCGAACTTCACCGCGTCGGCGCAGATGGCGTCCCGCAGCGCCGGGTCGAGATTCGGCGCCGGCGCCAGCTCGATCACCTTCTGGTGCCGGCGCTGCACCGAGCAGTCGCGCTCGTAGAGGTGGATCACGTCGCCGTAGCGGTCGGCCAGGATCTGCACCTCGATGTGCCGCGGCCCGATCACCGCCTCCTCCAGGTACATCCGGGCGTCGCCGAAGGCGGCCTTGGCCTCGCGCATCGCCTCGGTCAGGGCCGCCTCGAGCGCCGCGGCGGATTCGACGCGGCGCATGCCGCGCCCGCCGCCGCCGGAGACGGCCTTGACGAAGAGCGGGAAGTCCATCCCCTCGGCGGCCGCCAGCAGGGTCGGCACCTGGTCCGAGGGCCGGCTGCCGCGCAGGGTCGGCAGCCCGGCCTCGCGGGCGGCGGCGATCGCCGCCGCCTTGTCGCCGGTGAGCTCCAGGATGGTGTGGTCGGGGCCGACGAAGGTGATGCCGTTGTCCTCGCAGGCCTGGGCCAGGTCGGGATTCTCGGACAGGAAGCCGTAGCCCGGGTAGATGGCGTCGGCGCCGGCCTCCAGGGCCGCGGCGATGATGCCGGCCACGTCGAGATAGGCCCGCACCGGGTGCCCCACCTCGCCGATCTGGTAGCTCTCGTCGGCCTTCAGCCGGTACTCGGCGAACCGGTCCTCGTAGGGGAAGACGGCGACCGTGCCGATGCCCAGTTCGGTGGCCGCCCGGAAGGCCCGGACGGCGATCTCACCACGATTGGCGACCAGGATCTTGCGGAACATCGTCGTTCTCTCCTCACTGCTGAACCGACAGCCTGGCACAATCCCCGGCGCCGCGTCACGGAAATCCGCACCTGTCAGACTTGGACGATGCACCCCCTGGAGCCGTCCGAACCCGAACGCACCATCGGCGCCCGCGACCTGACGGCGTGGCGCAGCCCGGCGGGCCGCTGGCTACGGAGGATGTTCGGAGCGCTGGCCGAGCGGGTGCGCAACACCGACCTGGCGGCCCTGTTGCTGCTCGGCCTGGCCGCGGCCGTCGCCGTCGGCGGCACCGTCGTCGCCGGCGAGATCTACGCAGCGGTGCTGACCGACACCGGGCTCGCGCTGGTCGATCAGCCGGTGCTGGACCGGATGGTCGACATCCGGACGCCCGGGCTGAACGCGGTGATCGCCACCTTCAGCGCCACCGGCGGCACGCTGTGGATGACGCTGATCACCGCCGCGGCGGTGACCGGTCTGTGCCTGCTCTGGAAGCGCTGGACGCCGCTGGTGCTGATGGTGATCGCGGTTACCGGTTCGCTGGCCATGACGATCGCCGGCAAGCGGATCAGCGGACGCGCCCGGCCGCCGCTGGAGCTGTCCATCCCGCCGCCGGAGACCTCGGCGTCCTTCCCCTCGGGGCATTCGCTGAACTCGCTGGTGATCGCCGGGATCGGCGTCTATCTCCTCGTCTCGCACCTGGTCAGCGCCGTCGCCCGCGCGGTGACGGTGACCGTCGGGGTGCTGTACGCGGCGGCGATGGGGCTGTCCCGGGTCTACCTCGGCCACCATTGGCTGACCGACGTGCTGGCGGCCTGGTGCCTGGGCCTGGCCTGGCTCGCGGTGGTGATCACCTGCCATCGACTATGGCTGACCCAGCATCGCGATCATGCGCTGGGCCCGCGTCCGGAACCGAACCCGGAACCGAGTCCGGGGTAGCCGTCCACAGTTCCCGCACCGCCGCGGCCACCGACCGCCCGGCGTGCCGGCCGCTCTCCCGGGCGCCGGCCAGCGCGGCGGCCGACATCACGTTGACCCCCGGATGCTCCGCCGCCACCAGGATCACCTCCGCGCCCTCGGCGCGCAGCCGGGCGGCCTGGTAGCTCGGACGCCGGACGCTGCGCACCGAGCGTCCCTGCGGCGCCAGGACCAGCACCCGCCGGCAGCCGGCGGCCAGATCGGCGTTGGCCGGGGAGCGCAGGCCGCCGTCCAGGAACGGTCGGCCGTCGATCGTCACCGGCGGCATCACGCCGGGCATCGCGCAGCTGGCGGCCACCGCACGGCCGAGCTCGACCCCGGAACGCGCCGTGAAGTAGGCCGGACGCCCCGCGACGGCGTCCACCGCCGAGACCACCAGTGGCTCGGGCCAGACCATGGTGCCGATGGCCCGGGTGACCAGGGTGACGAAGTCCTCCGACGCCAGCGGGGTGGGGCGTTCGGCGGCCCGGCCCAGCCACTTCAGCGCGTGCCGCCGGCTCGGCCACAGCTGCGCCGCCACCAGCCGGGCGACGACACCGGCACCGAGCCGGACGCCGGCGAGTTCCGCCACGTGGGCGCGCAGGCCGTTGGGATCCCGGCCGCCGAGCAGGCGGGCCGCCATCAACGCTCCCGCGGAGGTTCCGACCACCCGGTCGGCCGTGCCGACCACGCCGGGCAACTCGTCGAGCACCCCGTGCAGCCAGGCCACCCCGGTCAGGCCGCCGCCGCCCAACACCACGGCACGATCC
>CALMIQ010000255.1 GCA_937863965.1 uncultured Micropruina sp. | reverse complement strand
TCGAGATGACCTGGTCCTTCAGTAGCCCTGACGGGCGTGCCACCTTCGAGTTCGTCATGGCCGAGGGCGAACTGCGCCTGCGTTGGCGGCGCGTGGGCGACCACGCGATGTTCAAGAACCCGTAGCCGCGCCCGGCTCGATTGGCTCGTCGGATGGCAGCCATCCGCCGCCGCAACGGCACGGCCGCATGAACCGGCCGGCGTCCGAGGTCACCTTCGCCGACATCCTGCGCGGACGCCGGGGCCGGTTCCTGGCCGCGCTCATGCTGGCCGAGTTCGCCGCCGCCATGCAGGGCATCGCGTACAGCACCGTGTTGCCGGTGATCGCACGCGACCTGGACGGCTTCGCGCTCTTCGGCGCCACCCTGGCGGCGGGACCGGTGGCGGCGGTGCTGATGCTGTCGTTCACCGCGCCGATCCTGCAGCGCGTCCGGCCGCTCCACCTGCTGCTCGCCGCGACCACGCTGTACGTCGTCGGCGCGGCACTGGCCGTCTTCGCCCCCGGCATGAGCTGGGTGCTGGCCGGGACGGCCGTCCGGGGCGTCGCCGCCGGCCTGTTCGGCGGCTTCGGCCTGGGGGCCATCGGCACCCTGTACGACGAGCGGGAACGGCCCCGGGTGTTCGGCCTGTTCGCCCTGATCTGGCTGCTGCCGTCGGTGCTCGGCCCGCCGCTCAACGCGATGATCACCGCCTGGGTCGACTGGCGCTGGGCGCTCGCCTGGCCGGCCGTGCTGGTGGTGATCGCCCGACTGCTGATGGGTGCCACCATCGCGGCGGTGCCCTGGCGGCCCGACGCGTCGCGGACGCCGGTGAACGCCGGCGTGGGTGTCGCGGTGGCCGCCGGCCTGACCGCCGGCGCGGTCGGCTCCGCCAGCCCGGCCGGCTGGGGCGTGGTCGCGCTGCTCGTCGGCGTGGTCGTCACGGCGCTGGCGATCGGCGTCTTCCTGGCCCGCGGACTGCCCGCCCGGGCTCGCGGACTGCTCGCCTTCGCGCTGCTCTGCGCCGCCTTCTTCGGCGCCTACGAGCTGCTCTCGCTGGCGCTCATCGAGGGCCTGGGCTCGACCGTGCTGGTCGCCTCCGCCGCGGTGACCGGAGGCCTGCTCGGCTGGTCGATCGTCGGGCTGCGGCCGCGACCCGGCGCCCGGCCGGACCGCGCGGTGGTCGGGCCGCTGCTGGTGACGATCGCGTTCGCGGCGCTGATCGGCGGCCTCTGGGCCGGCGGCACGCCCGGCGTCCTGACCGTCATCGCGGGCGCGGCGCTGTCCGGGGTGGGCATGGGTGCCGCCTATCCCCTGCTCAGTTCCGAGCCGTTCGAATCGGACGCCGCCGCCAGCACGGTCGGCACCCTGATCGCGTTCGCCGAGACGGCCGCAACCGCCTGGGCGGCGCTGCTGGCCGGCGGCGCCTACTCGGTCCTGCACACGCAGGGCTGGACGCCCACCCAGGCGCTGATCGTCGTCTTCGCCGGGCTCGCCGCGATCGGGGTCGCTGCGGTGGCGTGCGCGGCCACCCGGAGGGGTCGGTCCACCGCCGCCGGATGACCGGCGCCCGCGGTTGCGATCGGCTCAGTCGAGGCAGAACTCGTTGCCCTCGGGGTCGCGCATCACGATGAACCCGTCGCTGACGTACGGCTCCGCCTCGAACCGCTGCACCCGGGTCGCCCCGAGCGCGACCAGCCGCTCGCATTCGGCCTCGAGCGCCGCCAGCCGCTGCTCGCCCTTCAGCCCGGGCGCGGCTCGGACGTCGAGGTGAACCCGGTTCTTCGCGGTCTTGCCCTCGGGCACCTGCTGGAAGAAGATGCGCGGCCCGCGCCCATCGGGATCCTCCAGTGCCGAGCGGGAATTGCGTTCCTCGGCCGGCACGTTCATCCGGTCGAGGAACTCGTCCCAGGCCTCCAGGGCGTCCTGTCCCTCCCCCAGCTCGACACCGGGCGGGGCGGGATGGACGTAGCCGAGCACGTCGCGCCAGAACAGCGACAGGGCCTGCGGGTCGTGGGCGTCGAAGGTCACCTGAATCTCCACACTCATGACGGCATCCTAGAACATACTTTCGAATAATGGCAGCGGTTGGCGACACATCGGCTCCCGTTGCGGGCGTTCACGCTTCGCTCACGATCGGTTCACGCAGCGACGGGCAGGCTCGTCCGGACCAGCGTCCGGAGTTCGTCCATCGTCGGTGTGCTCATGTTCCTTCTCCTTTCCGACGTCGCCGGCGCGGGCCAGCCGGGTCATCAGCCGGCGCTGGGGCTCCTCCGCCTGCGGTGCCAGTTCGGCCTGCCGGCGGGTCCAGGCGAGCGCCGCGTCCGGATCGCCATCGGCCTCGGCATCCTGGGCGAGGCGTTCGAGCAGACCGAGCACCTCGGCGCGAAGCCGCTCGCGGGGCTCCTGCACCCAGTCGTCGTCGAACTCGGCCAGCAGCTCGGCCCGGGCGAGCGCGACGGCCTCGGCCAGCCGGCCGGCGGCGGCGAGGTCGGCGAACTCGTCGAGGTCGAGCCGGATCTCCTCCGGCGGGTCGAGCCCGAGCTGATCCCGGCTCGCCCTCAGGTGCCGGGCACCGGCGTCGGTCAATCCCTGCCGGAGCACCCGGACGGCGCTGCGCAGGTTCTGCCGCGCGGCCGCGTCCGGCATGTCGGGCCAGAACGCGGCCGCGACCCGCGCCCGCGCGTTCGGCCCGGGGTGCAACGCCAGCCAGGACAGCAGGGCCCAGGCGCGGCGCCCGGCCGGCGGCGTCAGCCTGACGCCGTCGACCTCCACCTCCACCTGTCCGAACAGCCGAATCCGCAGCATCCGCCCTCCCCTGCGAGCATGCGCCCGTTTGCCCGGCGGCGCAACGGATCGGGCGGACCGGCGTCACTCGAACAGGATGTACTCCGGCTGCGGCTTCAGCCGCAGCACCTCCTTGGCGGTCATCAGCCGCTTGCCGGTCTTCACGTCCTCGGCGTAGAAGAGCTTGAAGCCGGGGTGCACGTAGGAGGGGCGGGTCTTCATCACCCGCTGGAAGGTGGCGACTTTGGCGCCCGGCGACCCGATGCCGTCCACCGAGTTGATGTAGACCACCCCGGGCTGCGGCCGGAGATCCTTCGGCTTCTTGACGATGGTGACGTGCAGCTGGTGGAACAGCATCACCTTCTGCGGCAGGGCGTTGGCGGCGGTGAGCTGGGAGAGGTAGAGCGCGACGTCGTTGAGTTCCCTGCCGGTGGTGCTGCCGAACACCCGGCCGGGCACCTGACCCTTTCCGACCGCCCATTCGGGGTCGAGCGCCACTCCGACGTTGGGGTACTTCAGCCACTTCTCGAAGTGCTTCACCTCGTCGATGAAGTCCGCCCGGCCGGGCTGGATGTTGAGCAGCAGCAACGCCTTGTGCCTGGTGGCGGCGTCGTGCCAGCGCTTGATGATCGCCTCGGACGTGCGGCTGCGGTACATGCCGTCCCGGCCGGGAGAGCCGTGCACGGTGACCGCGATCAGCTCCATCACCGGCAGCAGCGTCCGGCCGCCCCGCCACGCCTGGCCGCGCTGCTCGATCTCCTTCATCCGGGCGTCCAGGGAGCCGATGCCGAGGCGTCCCTGTCCGGGCGCACCGGGATAGCCGGAGTAGCCGAACAGCCGGTAGCGCGGGAACAGCTCCCGCCCGCCCCGCGGCAGCTCGGACGCCGGGGACGGAGGTGGTGCCGACGGGGTGGAGCTGGAGGGCGCGGGCGGCGTGGCCGGCGGTGCCGCGGCGGTGCCGCCGGGCCCACCGGTGCTGCCCGGCCCGGCCGGGGCGGGGGGCGCGGTTCCGCACCCGGCGAGCACGACCGCGGCCAGGACGAGCGGCAAGAGGGAACGGGAAGGCATTGCGCCATTGTGCCCACCGGACGCAACGTCTCCGGGCACCACCCGGCCGTGTTCGCCGAGAACTCACCCGATCGTCATCGGGCGTCCACTCCGCTCAGAAGTTGATCATGTGGCCGGCGATGCCTTCCACGGACTCCTTCATCGCCTCGGACAGGGTCGGGTGGGCGTGGATGTTGCGGCCCACCTCGTCGGCGGTCAGATCCCACATCTGGGCCAGGGTCAGTTCGGGCAGCAGCTCGGTGACGTCGTGGCCGATCATGTGCGCGCCCAGGATCTCGTTGTGTTCGGCGTCGGCGACGATCTTGACGAAGCCGCTCGCGTCGCCCAGGCCGTGCGCCTTGCCGTTGGCGCTGAACGGGAACTTGGCCACCTTGACGTTGTAGCCGCGCTCCTTGGCCTGCTCTTCGGTGTAGCCGAACGAGCCGATCTGCGGCTGGCAGTAGGTGGCCCGCGGAATCATGTCGTAGTTGATCGGCATGGTCTCGGCGCCGGCGATGGTCTCGGCGGCCA
>CALMIQ010000254.1 GCA_937863965.1 uncultured Micropruina sp. | reverse complement strand
CGAGCACCGCCGACAGCGCGAACGAGCCCGAGGACCCCCGCGCCAGCAGCTTGCGCCGCCGCGTCCGGACGGCGAGGCGACCCAGGAGTTCACGATCGGTCTGCTGGGGACGCCGCTCCGGGATCGAGATCAGGAACGCGCCGACCTGGTTCCGTCCGCCGGGGTCGGTAGGAAGCCCGGTCATCGGAACGCTGGCCACGACCCGACGCAGGCGCTCACCGCGGCGGGCGGCCACCGCGCGCACGGCGTCCGCGATCGCGACCAGCAGGACGTCGTTGACGGTAGCCCCCGCCCGCCGCGCAGCCCTGTGTACCGGCCCGAGATCGACCTCGACCGAGGCCAGCCGGAAGCCGGACGTCAGCGGCGTCAGCAGCGAGGTGGCTGACGAGCCCCGAGTGGTGGCCGCCAGCAGGCTCAGGATCGCCGTCCAGCGGCGCTTCGCTGCCGGCCGCTCCGCCGGGACACCGGCACCGAGCAACGAGCCGACCACCGCGACGGCGGTGGCGCCGTCCAGCAGCACGTGATGGGCGACGAACAACAGATGGGTGGCGCCCGGGGAGCGCAGCACCAGCAGCCGCCACATCGGGATCGTCTCCGGCAGTCCGGCGACCATGACCTCGACGGCCGCCGCGACCGGGTCGTCCGCGCCGACCGCGAAGACGTGGTCGACCACATCGATCCCGACCTGCTCCCAGCTGGCCGACCAGGCCGCCTTCCCCTGCCGGACGAACCGGCGCGACAGGATCGGCTGCTCGCCGATTCGCTCGGCGACCCGGGTTCGCAGCCGGTCGAGGTCGATCGGGGCGTCCAGCTCGGCCAGGACGCCGATCAGCCGCGGATCCGGGCCGACGTCGCCGGCCAGTTCCGCGGCGTCCCCGATCGTGAACCGCTGCACGGTGGCGCTCCGGTCAACGCGAATGGGACGTCGGAAGCCGCCAGACGATCGCGGCGAGTACGGCCAGGGTGACGCCCATCAGCACGCCCATCGGCAGCGCGATGAGCACGTTCCCGCCGATGATCAGGTAGAGGAACAGCCCGATCACGCCGTTGTAGCAGCCGTGCAGCAGCGAAGGCGCCAGCACCGAACCGGTGCGGTCTCGCGTCCAGGTGAGCAGGAAGGACAGCGGCACCGTCCAGACCACCATCGCCAGGATGCCCCAGCGCCACTCGTCGCCGTAGTTGTGGCCGAGCATGATGATCGGCGCGTGCCACAGCCCCCACAGCACACCGGTCAACAGGGTCGCCCGCACCCGGCCGAGCGGGCGCAGCTCGTCGGCCAGCACACCGCGCCAGCCGTACTCCTCGCCGAAGGCGAACAACCCATTGACGGTCAGGCCGGCCAGGACTCCCTGCATCGCCCCGGCGCCGACCAGGACCATCGCGCCCGGCAGCTCGGGCACGGCTGCCAGCGCAGGCGTGAGTTCGATCATTCGGGCATGCAGTTCGGCATCGTCCTGGACCAGTCGGCCAGCGCCGGGCAGGCCCGCGACCCCGGACAGCCAGGCGACCAGCAACCCGGCCGCGAGGATCGCCAGCATCGCCATGACGGCAACCAGTGCGTTGCGGCCGTAGCTGCGCCAGAACCGTCCCCGCAGGGCGCGCCATTCGCGTCCGATCAGGTAGCCGTTGCCGGCGACGCGCTCCATCACTAGCCCGGCGACCAGCGGCATCGGCATATAGAGCAGCGCGGTCACGCCGGTCGCCAGCAGCGCGGCCGCGCCGCCCAGCGTGATCCTCATCAGCCAGATCCCGGCGGCCACCACGATGGCGCCACCGAGCGCGACCGCATAGAACAGCCCGACGCGCCGCCAGTCGACCCGGGCCGGCTCGGTTCGTTCGTCCATCCCGACCTCCCTGCTCACGACAAGCCTGGCACTGCTCGCCCGGCTTGACCCGGGGATCCCGGCATCCGCCGGGATGACCAGCCTATGGGGACGATGTCAAGTGGCTTGGTTTGTTGGTT